>JACQUN010000187.1 GCA_016210285.1 Chloroflexota bacterium | reverse complement strand
GGCGGGTGGGCCGCGGAGGCCGCCGGGGCTACTGCTATTTGCTGGTGCCCCGGGGGAAGGCCCTCACCGAGGCGGCGGAGAAGCGCATCAAGACCATCCTGGCGGCCACCGAGCTGGGCGCGGGGTTTCGCATCGCCATGATGGACCTGGAGATTCGGGGCGCGGGGAACCTCCTGGGCGATGAGCAGAGCGGCCACATCCAGGCCGTGGGCTTCGATCTGTATCACCGCCTGCTGGCCCAGGCGGTGGAGGAGCTGGGGGCCAAGGAGGGACAGCCTCCGGCTCCTCAGCCCACTCAGGCGACTGCCGTTCCACCGGATCCCCACGCGCGAGTGGACCTGCCCCTGCCGGCCCACTTGCCGGAGGAGTACATCCCCCACCTGCCCACTCGCCTCACCATGTACCGGCGGCTCATGGGGGTGGGCCAGAGGGAGGAGGTCGCTGCGCTGCGGGAGGAGCTCCAGGACCGGTTCGGCCCCCTTCCTGAGGAGGTCGAGAACCTGCTGTACGTCCTGGACGTGCGGGTCCTGGCGGAGCAGGCGGGGGTGGAGACCGTCACGCTGGAGGGCGATGAGGGGGTGCTGCGGCTGCGGGCCCCCGTTGGAGGGGCGCGGCTGCCCCTGGAGAAGGCGCTGGGAGGCCTGGCCGAGGTGGGCAACACCCACATTCGGATTGCCGGGCACCCCCAGCCGCGCGTGTGGAAGGAGCGGCTGCTGGCAGTGCTGGAGTCCCTGGAGGCCTTCCAGGCTCGGCTGCCACGGCTCCCCTCTGCGGCGGGCGTTACAGCCGCGCCCGCTGGGGGGGCGTAGCACCCGGTTGCGTAGTCTTGCATGCGCCGGATTCGCTGCTGGCCCGCTCATGGACTCAGTGCTGGCGAAGTGCTCTGGATAGGAGGATCATGGGTCCAACTCGACGGTTCCTCTATGTCACCATGACAGGTCTTGGTCTGCTTAGCTTGACTGCGTGCAGTCCTTCCAAAACTGTGTTCGTGCCGGGCCCGCTGAAAAACCTCGCGATGGATTGCGGCTGGGAATCCGCGGTCCCTCGAGCCCAGGTAGACAATGGTCACCTCTTGTTCGTTTCGAGTTCGACAGACATAGTTGCTGGTTACAACAGCCTCCGGCGCCACGAGGTCGGGGACTACTTTTCAATCACCGCGTCCATGGAGTTTCCTGGACTTTCTGATGATACTCTCGCTTTGCAGCTTTATGGCAGCCTGCCGAATGACGAAGGAGAGATGCGTCGGCTTGACATTGCTCTATTTCCTGGGAAGGTCGAAGTCAAGACATTCTTCCGAACTGAGAAATCAAGTTTCTCTGCCCCTCCTTTCTCTGCCATTGGTCTCTCGCGGGCTACGACCAAAGCTAAATTGGAGGTACACAAAACACCTAGCCTGATCTCTGTCAAGGTGGATGGTGTGCCATTGGGTACCGTAGATTTCGTTGACGATAAAAACAACCTGGGTGAACCAGATTACATCGGAAACATCTTTCCTAATGACACAGGTGACGAAGGCCTCGTCTACATTGGGTTCCAGATACCTGCGAATAGTCAACTTAAAGTGCATGACCTGAGATTAGTGACATGGACCGGGAGGGGTGCGAAGGAGGTTGTGACGATCGCAGGCCAGGGGAGGCCGTCGCCGCGCTCCTATTCAGCAAGGCCGACTTTGGGCGAACTTGCTCGCGCGAAAGGCAAGTTTGTTGGTTCCCAAGTTGGCGGCGAGGATAGCGCGGAAGAAGGTGATCAACGCTATTGGAATGTGGCGACCGAAGAATTCTCAATTTGGTCCGTCGTCCGGTTCTTCCCCAAAACCGTGCATCCCGAACGCGACATCTACAAGTTCTGCTATGCGGACATGCTCATGGACCTAGCGGAAGCCAATGGCATCAAGATCCGTGCAACACCGCTGGTTCCGAAGGAGCTCCCAGCGGCCTGGATGAATGACCTCGACGATACCCAGTTGACGGATGTCCTCAGGGAGCACATTCAGCGGATTGTCCGTAGGTACAAGGGCCGAGTGTACGCGTGGGATGTAGTCAACGAAGCTGTTGCGGACGACGGAGAATGGCCGAGGGCAGTATATGTCGACGGGGAGAATGGCGAGCGGCCAGTTTTCTGGCTGCAGCGTCTTGGACCTAGCTACATTGGGGAGGCGTTTGAATGGGCACACAAGGCTGACCCGGACGCTCTGCTCTTCTACAATGACTACGGCTTCGAACAAAACAATGAGAAAAGGTTAGGGGTGATGAATCTCGTATCCGTTTTGCAACTGAAGGGTATCCCCATACACGGGGTGGGTCTCCAAATGCATCTCAGAGAAGGAGAAGAAGACCCCGTTACGACCGGACAAGCCTATTACGTAATGGCGAAGCTGGCGGCACTCTCTCTGCATGTGCATGTCACGGAAATGGACGTGCGGATCAGAAGCACTCCTTGCGGGCATTGCTTTGCGAGACAGGCAAGACAATACCGTAATGTGCTCAACGCATGCCTAAAGGTGGACGCGTGCTCGGCCTTCGTGACCTGGGGATTTACTGATCGTTACTCGTGGATTCCCGAATACTCCAAGGGGGAGTATGGCCGCGCCGCAATCTTTGACGATGCAATGACTCCGAAGCCAGCGTATGACAGCCTCATGGCTCTCCTTAAGGAAGAATGACCGTGCAGGGGCCATGAAGCAGAGGGTCCAGTCGTTGCCGAAGCCACCACGTGTCTGAATGCTCAGCGACAGGAAGGAGTGCCGACCTAGATGAGACACGTCTCTTTTGTGCATAGTGCAGACCTCGTTTAGCTACGACCAAGCGGTCCAATTCCCCTGCGGGCCAGTCCAGCCATGAGACGCTTGCACTCCCGCTCAAGGGGGTTGAGCTCAGCATACTGGTTTCTCACGAAGCGCCCGTATTCCGTGGGCTAGGACATACGAGTGTCGAAATACTCGAAGCTGTGCCGAGCTCAACGAACCACGAGCGGGCGCGCTGGTGCGAGGAGCGTCTGAGGGGGCCAGGCGCCAGCGTAGCGGCTAACCCTCCTCCATCTCCTCCACCAGCGCCGGCAGCTCCTTGAGGCTCTCCAGCCGAGGCCCCTCCCCATAGTCAGGGTGCGCTCCCGCCCGGTCCAGCAGCACCGGCGCGATCCCCGCTCGACGGGCGCCCACGATGTCCGAGTCGTACTGGTCCCCCACGTGGACCGCCTCGTGAGGCTGCACGCCTGCCTTGCGCAGGGCCGCCTGGAAGATAGGAGGGTGCGGCTTTCCGATCCCTATCTCCATAGAGGTGACCGTCACGCTCAGGTAGCGATCCAGCCCCAGGCTGCCAAGAATGGCGTCCATGCGCGTCTCCCCTCCGGCGGGCCCCAGGTTGATGTTGGTGATAAGGCCCAGGGTCTTTCCCCTGGCCTCCAGGGCCTTCAACGCAGGCTCCGCATCGTCGTAGAGGGCCATCTCCAGGGGACGCCGCTGCACCTGGCGGAACACGTTCAGGGCCTCCGCGGGTGATAGCTCGATGCCAGCCCCCTGCAGCACCAGGCGCTCGTACTGGCCGAAGAAGCGGCGTCGCTCCTCCCGGTCGCGCTGGATGAGCGGGCGGATGGCGTCCTCCTGGGCCATGAAGGCGTCGGCTGCGACGTAGCCCTGGGCGAGGCCCTCCCGCGTCACAGGCAGCCCCAGCTCTCGCCCCACGGCCAACTGGATGTCCACCGCCGGGGGATCGAAGCGGGCCAGGGTGTTGTACAGGTCGAAGAAAACCGCTTTAATGGCCATGTGTGACGCCGATTCTACCACAGTCGCCTTAAGGCCACCGATGACCCTGGCCCGTCTCGCCCAACGCGGCGCCGCTGCCCTCATAGACCTGGTCTTCCCGCCCCGCTGCGTCGCTTGCGGATGGGAGGGGGCGTTCCTGTGTGAAGCCTGCCTGGGCGATGCTACCCCGCTCCCGCAGCCCCACTGCCGGCGGTGCGCTCGACCTCTGGGCGCGCCCGGCCTCTGCGCGGCCTGCCAGAGCGAGCCCAGCCCCCTGGAGGGCGTCCTCTCCGTCTATGCGATGGAGGGGCCCGTCCGGCCAGCGGTCTACGCCCTGAAGTACCGCAACCTGCGGGCCCTGGCGCCGCTCTTGGGAGGGCTCATGGCCTCCCACGTTCAAAGAGAGGGGCCGAGATCCGAGGTCCTGGCGCCGGTGCCCCTGCACCCCCGCCGCCTGCGAGAGCGCGGCTACAATCAGTCGGAGCTGTTGGCGCGGGAGATGGGCCGCCAGATCGGCGTTCCTGTAGCTTCCCGGGGC
>JACQUN010000182.1 GCA_016210285.1 Chloroflexota bacterium | reverse complement strand
GGCTATCGCCGTGGACCCCGACTTTGGCAACCCCTACAACGACATCGGCGCCTATCTCATTGAGAAGGGACAGCTTGACGAGGCCATCCCCTGGCTGGAGAAGGCCGTCCGCTCCCGCCGCTATGATAGCTACAGCTTCCCCTGGATGAACCTGGCCCGCGTCTGGGAACGCAAAGGCGAGTGGTATCGCGCCATGGACTGCCTGAAGCAGGCCCTGAAGTGCAATCCCAGGTACGAGCCCGCCGCCCGCGCCCTGGCCCGCATCCGGGGGCTCCTGAATTGAGCCTCTCCCTCACCCTCAACGGGGCCCCTTCAGGAGGAGTTCATGCCTGAGCCCATTTCGGTAGGTTTTCTTGACGGCGCCAAGCCTGTCGTTGCCTCCGCTGCCTCTCAGTACGCCCGCCGGCTGCGCGACCTGCGCTACTGCGACATCCGCGTGGAGGTGAGCGAAGGCCGCGCCTGCGCCGCCGAGAACGGCGACGAGAAGCATAGTGCTCAGGACTACCGCTTCTCCCTGGGTGTCCGTGTTCTGGCCGGGGATGGGGTGGTGGCGCCCGGCTACTGCGGGCGCTTCCTGGGCACCGCCGATGCTCAGAACTTCGCGGCAGTGGTGCGCCAGGCAGTGCTCCACGCCCACTGCCGCGCCCTTGCCAATGCGCAGCGCAAAGCGTCGGCGCGCGCCCGCTTCGGCTCCCTGGGCGGAGCGCTGAAGGCCGCTTCCCTGCCCGCGGTTCCGCCCCGCCAGGCGACCGTGCCTGCGGTGTGCCGGGTGGACCCTCGTCAGGTGCCGTTGCCCACCGTGGTCAAGCTGGTGACCGAGACATCCCGTGCGGTGGCAGGTGTCAGTAGCCAGGTTGCCTTCAACGTGGTCGCCTGCGAGACATCCCTGATGCGGGAGCTCTTCGCCAGCTCTGAGGGCTCCCTCATTGACCAGAGCTTCGCCTTCACCGAGGGCTTCGTCTTCGTGGTGTCCCGGGGCCAGCATGGGAACCTGGAGCTCTACGACTTCACCGGGCACCAGCGCGGGTGGGAGGTGCTGGAAGAGGGGTATCAGAGCGAGCACATTCTGCTGCCCAGCCTCATGGAGTTCGCCCTGGACCTGGCCCGCACCACCGTGGAGGTCTCCAACGCCCCGCCGCTGAAGCCTCCGGAAGGCGAGGTGGTGGTGGTCAGCGACCCCCACTTCAATGCCCTGGTGTGCCATGAGGTGGTGGGACATCCTTCGGAGCTGGACCGGGCGCTGAAGCTGGAGACGGCCTACGCCGGGCGGAGCTGGCTGTTCAAGGACTTCCAGGACAACCAGCTCGGCAGGCAGATGGCTTCCCCCCTGGTCAGCGTCTTCTCCGATCCCACCGTGGAGGGGTTTGGCCACTACCTCTATGATCACGAGGGTACACCTGCCAGGCGGGTGCACAACATTCGTGGCGGTGTCTACGAGGAGTTCCTGAGCAGCCGGGAGACCGCCGCCCTGCTGGGGCGGGAGTCCAACGGCCACTACAAGGCGGCTGAGGCTCACATGGTCCCCTTGATTCGCATGTCCAACACGGCCTTTGGCCCTGGCGACCGGGACCCGCAGCAGATTCTGAAAGAGGTGGATCGGGGCTACTATGTCGTCGGGCACCGCATTCCGTCGGTGGCGGAGTCTCGGGAGAACTTCCGCATCTCCGCCATGCGGGTCTATGAGATTCGCAACGGGGAGCTGGGGCAGCTCTATCGTGACGGCGCCGTCATGGCGGACTCTCGGGACTTCTTCATGCATATTGACGCCGTGGGCAAGGACTTCCGGCTCTTCCCCATCCCCAACTGCGGCAAGGGCCAGCCCATGCAGGCCAAGCGGATGGGCAACGGCGGGCCGACGATGCGCAGCGTTGCACGGCTGACCGGGCCGGGGCGGTAGCAAGGGCAGAGAGGCATACCATGAGCCTGATACCCGTGAGTCAGCTCCGACGGGCCGCGCAGGAGGCCCTGGCCTACCTCCACACCCAGCCCGACGTGCAGGAGGCAGAGGTGTTCGCCGCCAGCAACGGCAGCCTCTTCGCTCGCCTGAACTACACCTCGCACATCCCCAGCAACGGGGTGGAGGAGCCCAAGTCTCTGGAATCCTGCGGTGTGGCCCTTCGGGTCGCCTTCAAGGCGGCGGAAGGGGTCAGGCTTGGCTTTGGCTCCGAGCCCAGTGACATCACCCTGGAAGGGATAGAGAGGGCCCTGGCGAAGGCCCGCCGCGCCGCCGTGCACGACCCGGGGTTCGTCTCCCTCCCCCGGCCAACGGGGGAGAAGCGGACCCTCACCCGCTACCACGACCCCCTGCTGATGCGTATGAGGGACAACGACCTGCTCAGCGTTGGCTGGCTCCCCCTGGAGGGAGCCCTGGAGACGTTTCAGTCCTCCGAGGACCTCCTGACGGCTGCGGGCTCTCCTGACGGGCTGGCGCGCCTGGGGTTGATCGTGGGGGGCGATGTCACGGTGCTCCAGGAGCGCATCGCCATCGCCTCCACCGCTATGCCGAAGGTGCAGGCCGACCAGTCCACCCTCATCATGGGCTTCATCACGGGGATGGTGGAGCAGAAGAGCGCCAAGGGGACCGGCTGGCAGGTGGGGACTCGCCTGGCGGAGTTCTCCCAGGGCTCCGGCGTCGAGGCCGCCCGGAACGCCATCCGCTCTATGGACGGTGTGCGGGTTCCCGACGGCGAGTATCGGGTGGTGCTGGGGCCCCAGGCGGTCACAGAGCTTCTGAATTTCATCATCGTCCCGTCCCTGCTCCTGGACACGGTGTATGCGGGCGCCTCGCCTTTCTGCGGGAAGCTTACCAAAAGCGTGGCGGCTGAGGCGCTGAGCATCTACGACCACGGGGCGCTGCCCGGGTTCGCCGCGAGCAAGGGCATCACCTGCGAGGGGGTTCCAACCGGACGCACCGACCTCATCCGGCGCGGCGTCCTGGTGGGCCTTCTGACCAACTCCTACCGCTCCCAGCAGGTCCTCCACGACCCCAGGGCCCGGGAGATGCTGGGGGTTGACCCCCAGGAGCATCGGGATGCCCTGGTGCCCCGCAACGGCTTCCGCTTCGCCCACGGCGGGGGACGCCACATCACCTCCCCGCCGGGCATCTTCGGGACGAACGTGATCGTGGATGGGCCTGCTCCGTGTAGCCATGAGGAGCTGCTCCGGCGCGTGCGGGAGGGTCTTTATATAGGGCGTATCTGGTACACCTATCCCATCAACGGGCTGGCGGCAGGAGACTTCACGTCCACGGTGGTGGGGGACTCCTTCCGCATCAGGGATGGCCGGCTGGCTGAGCCTATCAAGGCTAACAGCATCCGCATCAACGACAGCATCCACCGCCTCTTGCAGGGTGTGACGGCGGTGGGCAGGGAGACCCGAGGCACCGTGGTGTGGGCCGCCGACCAGATTGCCTACACGCCCGAGGTCGCGGTGGCGAAGCTGGCCGTGAAGGAGATCGCTGGCTACATGGAGGCGGTTTACCCATCGCGGTAGGAGCCATCTTCCCCACAGGAGGGTAGGTATGAAACGGGCCAAAGCAGGGACAAAGCTGCGCCCTGCACCCGGACGGTTGCTGCTTCTGGCAAGCCTGACGGCTGGCCACGCCGTTGTCCACTGGTACCAGCAGTCCTTCTTCATCATCCTGCCTGAGATCAAGCGAGACCTGGAGCTCAGCCCTATCCAGGTGGGGAGCCTCACCGCGGTGCGGCAGTTCTCCGGCGGGCTGGTCAACCTCCCCGCAGGTATCCTCTCCGATATGTTCCGGCGGCGCTGGTCCCTTATCCTGGGCATCAGCATGGCGTGGATCGGGCTGGCCTATGTGCTGGTGGGGGCAGCCCCCAGCTACGGCCTGGTCCTGGTGGGCATGGGGCTGGTGGGGATTGGTGGGGCGGTGTGGCATCCCCCCGCCATGGCGGCCCTGTCGCGACGCTTCGCCGACCGGCGAGGATTTGCGCTGGCTATCCACGGCGTCGGCGGCAGCATTGGGGATACGGTGGCGCCCTTGGCGGTGGGCGCGCTCTTGCTGGTCCTGACCTGGCGGCATCTCCTGGAGATCAACTTCGCCCCGGCCGTGCTGCTGGCTTTCCTGGTGGCGTGGGGCCTCCGCGGTGTCTCTGGGCAGGAGGGAGGCAAGGTATCCCTCCGTTCCTCCCTGGACTCCCTGCGAGGCGTGTTGCGAAACTTCCCTCTGATGCTCCTGTTGGTCGCGGGAGCCTTCCGAGGGATGGGCCAGGCGGCGCTGTTCACGTTCCTGCCCATCTACCTCCGGGACAACATCGGGTTCAGCTCTCAGAGGCTGGGTCTTTATCTCTCGTTGCTGACCCTGATGGGGATGGGCTCCCAGCCGGTTCTCGGTTTCCTGGCGGATCGCTTTGGGCGGCGGGTCGTGCTGGTGCCGGGGCTCGTCGCTCTCAGCCTCATCACGCTGGCGCTGGTCTGGGCCAAGACCCCCCTCTCCATTGCAGTGGTGGTCGTGCTGCTGGGCCTTTTCGTGTACGCCCTGCAGGCGGTGTTCCTGGCCCTGGCCATGGACATCACCCGGCGGGGGGTAGAGGCTACCACCATTGGGGTCCTTTTTGGGGGGAATTTCCTCTTGTCAGCCGGATCGCCCGTCATCGCCGGGGCGCTGGTGGCGGCATTTCACATTGAAGTGGCCTTCATGTACGTGGCAGCGTTGTACCTGGTGTCGGCGGTCATGATCAGCCTGCTGCCGCTCCGCAGGGCAAGGGCCAGAGGCGCTGCTGCCGGATAGGCACAGGGGACAGTGCTCCGTTGGGGGCGCAGGCACCTGTACGCAGGACCTCCCGCTGCACGGGGGTGGTCGCCTGTGGCCCAGACGATGGGCGAAGGAGCGAGCGTGCCCGGCCCCCATGAACTCCTGGGCCTGGGCCACCGCCCAGGCGGAGTGCACCCGATAGGGGGTCAGCGAGCTCCCTGGAGATGCTCAGAACATGTTCCGCAGGGCGCCGCCGTCCACCTGGATGCTGGCGCCGGTGATGTAGCTCGCCTTCTCCGAAGCCAGGAAGACGACGAGGTTCGCCAGCTCCTCAGGGGTTCCCACGCGCCCCATGGGGATACCGCGGGCTCGCTCCGCCAGCACCTGTTCAGGTGTTTTTCCCTGCTCCCTGCCCCAGACGGTTGCAAGCTGGCGCATCCGGTTGGTGAGGATGCTTCCAGGGAGCACGTTGTTCACGGTGACGTTGTACGGGGCTACCTCGTCGGAGAGGGTCTTCATGAAGCCGACGACCCCCATGCGTGCCGAGTTGGAGAGGACCAGGTTGTCTATGGGCTGCTTCACGGAGATGGAGAGGATGTTGATGATGCGCCCCCACCCCTGCCGCCGCATGTGGGGCAGCGCCTCCCGGGCCATGCGCACAAAAAACAGGAGGGTCTGGTTCACCGCCAGGCTCCATGCCTCCTCGCCGGTGGTCTCTGCGCGGCCTGCTGGTGGGCCGCCCACATTGCCTACCAGGATGTCCAGGCGGCCAAAGCGCCCCACGGCCTCCTTGACCAGGCGCTGGATGGTCTCGTACTGGGACAGGTCCCCTGCCAGCGGCAGCACATCCACGCCGCTGGCCTGGCGAATGCTCCTTGCTGTCTCCTCCACGGCGTCACGGGTGCGGGCGCAGATGGCCAGGTTGACCCCCTCCTGGGCGAGTCCGAAGGCGCATGCCCGGCCAATCCCCTGGCTGGCGCCGCCTATTACGGCCACCTTCCCCCTGATGCTCAAGTCCATGGGTGCTCCCTTCTCTACAAGGTGGGGAGGTCAATGATAGCCTCCAGGCGATGCCAAGGCAAGGTGGCAGGCTGGCCGGTGCAACAGTTCCTCTTGATTCTCGTGGGCAGGCGGGTGGCGATTCACCCTGTCAAGGGGCAGGATTCCACTCCCTGTGGTATAATGCAAGTGAGCAGGGGTGGTTGGCAGGCGGCGCTGGGGCTGGGCCGGTTCCCGGTAGGCGGACGGTGGAGTCAGGGGGAGGGTGGGGTGTGAAGGTGTCTATTGGGGTGAAAGGGATTGCCGGAGGCCTGGTGGCTGGGCTGTTCTCGTTTTTCCTCCTTGTCCTCTCTCCTGCACTCGGCCCCGCGCTGGACCACCACCTCGCTGAGCGTCATCCCTTCCACGGGCACATGTACCTCGGTGCTTCGTATGAGCACTCTCACGCCGCCTACCTGCCGCATCGGCACTCCCATGTCCTGGTCGAGAAAGCCCCCACCCCAGAGGGATGCGCCGCGGGGGTCGTCTGCCTGAACCCGGTCCAGGGTGATCAGCTTACCGCCTGTGGCATCGCCTCGTCCCCCTGCACCCGCCAGGATGTCGGGCTGACCACCAATGTTTCCCTCAATCAGTTCCCTATTGGCCAACCGGGCAGTGTGCTGCCCAGCGCTATCCCCTCGCGACCCTTTCGACCGCCTCCTGTAGCCTAGAGAGGAAGAAGGGCTGATAGGCACCTTCAGGAGGTGTGCAATGGTCGACACGGCACGGGAAACCAGGGCCCGGATGGCCGAGGTGTTGCCGACCCTGCTTGTGGGGACACTGGGGCCGTTTGTGGCCATCGGCGCGTTGATTCTGATGCTGGGGGCAGGGTTCATGGCTGCCCTCGTGGTGCTCTTGGCTCTGCCCTTCGGCCTGGCCGTTGCAGCCGTTGGTCAGCTTGCCCGCGTGCGCAGGCCGGCCCTCAGCGCAGTGGAAGCTCCCAGAGTGGCTGAAGCCCCAGCCGTCGCACCAGCCCAGAAAGAGGCTCTGGTACCGGTAGTGGCCCGCGTCCTGGAGGTGCATGGGACCTGCGCAGCAGGGCTCCAGTACACCCCAGGCCAGGCCTTCACCTTCCAGAATGGGCACGTCCTGGGCTCCGGGCTGTGTGAGGGGGCGCGGAAGGGCCTCCAGCCCTTTGTGCGTGACGTTCGCCTGAGCCGTGAAGGGAAGGCGGTCCACTACCGCTGCCCCCTCTCCGGGGCTCTCCTGGCCTTTGAACTGGGGCTCGGGGAACCCGAGGGGGCGAAGGCGGGATAACTGTCAGGGGAGCTCCTCTCTCGGAGGATATCCTCCCAGAGGGGAGCTCTGGGCTGGAGTGCGAGCCTTCCGCCTTGACAGCGTAGCGCTGTCTGCTATAAGCTCCTGATAATGGGGAGACAGAGCAATCCCTCGCTTGCCGCAAGCTATCTGTAGCTAGCAACGGACTCAGCCATGCATGGGTATCACGCCGAGAGGGAGGTTGCCGTGCGTAAGGTGGCGAGATGGCTCACAGCCGTTGCAGGGGGGGCTCTGCTCTTGCTCCTGGCCGGAGCATGCAGTGGGGCTGCGCCCATGCCAACCGCTCCACCTGGGGCCTCCCCTGGTCCAGCCGTCCAGGCGCCCACGCCTTCTGGCCCCGTGGCCGCGCCCACCGTGGCGCTGCCTGCGCGACCCGCCGAAACCCCTGGCCCGACCCCGACCCCCCGGGTCGTCCGCGTCGTGGCCGCCAAGGGGTACGAAGGACACCCCAACCCCCAGGCCAAGTACGGGGGCGTCCTGCGCACCTTCATCGAGCGCGGTCCCGGAAGCTGCGACCTGGCGTTCCGCCCCGCCAGGGGCCGGGTGTCCAACAATGGCTGCGGCTCCATGTTCAACACCCTGCTGCGCCTCTGGCCCAACGACGAGCTCCGCCCTGACCTGGCCGAGCGCTGGGAGATGTCCCCTGACGGGCTGGAGTGGACCCTGTTCCTCCAGAAGAACGTCCGCTGGCACGACGGCAAGCCCTTCACCGCCGATGACGTGGTGTACAACTTCCGACGCTACACCCAGGAGCCTGAGGGCACGGTCCTTAGCAACACGGCCTGGCAGCTTTTGGGGGTCACCGATGTTCGGGCGGTGGACGAGCACACCGTCAAGGTGCGCCTGAAGACGCCCCAGGCCGATTTCCTGGAAGAGATGGGGTCGCCTTTCTTCATCATGGGTGCTCCCCAGAAGCTGGAGGCGCTGAAAGCGCAGGGGAAGCCGCCCCTGTTCATCAACTACACTGATTCGGTGGGGACAGGGGGCTTCAAGCCGGTCCGCTTCATAGAAGAGTCCACCTACGAGATGAAGCGCAGCGACGACTACTGGGTCAAGGGGCTGCCCTACATGGATGGGCTGCAGATCCTGGTGCTGCCCGACGCGGCCACCCGCCTGGCGGCCATGTTCACCCAGCGTGCGGACATGTACCAGGCCACGGAGCTGACCACCGCCGACGCTCGGGGGCTGAAGGGCCACCCCAAGGGCAAGGAGATGACCTTCATCAACTACAACACAGGACTTGAGCAGGTGCTGGCCATGAACCTGAAGTCACCACTGATGCAGGACGTCCGGGTGCGGGAGGCCATCCTGCGGGCCACCAACGTGAACGAGGCCAAGCGGGTGCTGGGGCTGGGGGAGGGTCTGACCGGTGGCGTCATGCCGCCCCAGGGGGCCTGGGGCCTGCCCAAGGAGGAGCTGCTGCGGTACCCGGGGCAGGGGCCGGACCCGGCGGCGGACCTGAAGCGGGCCAAGGAGCTCCTGGTCGAGGCGGGATTTGAGAAGGGGTTCGCTGTCCGGCCGTTGCTGTCCCGCGTGACGGACAAGGACGTTGGTACGGCGGTGTGGGTCGCCACGCGGCTGAACCAGATTGGTATTCAGGCGGAGGGGCGCGGCGTGGACGCGGCGGTGGACACCCTGGAGATCCAGGACCGGCGCAACTACGACGTGCTGGGTCGCTACATAGGTTCCAGCGGCTCGGTCCGGGAGAAGATGAGCTACTTCCTGTGCGAATACACGCGTACGGGCAACGAGACCCAGTACTGCAACCGGGAGTACGACAGGCTCTACGCGTTGCAGTCCCAGACCCTGGACGCCGAGAAACGGAAGCAGATCATCTGGGACATGCAGCGCATGCTCATGAAGGAGCACGCGTTCCAGGTGCTGGTGTGGGTAGGCCGCAACGCCGCCTGGTGGAACTACGTGAAGGGCTACGACCCCAGCGGAATGGGCCAGTCCAACCACTACGCCAGCAGGTACGACCTGGTCTGGATTGACAAGTAGCCTTGGCGAGCTGAGCGGGGGGCCACTGGGATGCGTGACTACCTCATTCGCCGCATACTCCTGGGGGTGCTGACCACCTTTGTGGTGGCGGCCCTCGTGTTCCTCATCATGCGGGTCGTGCCGGGGGACATCACCCACATCATCCTGGGTGAGCAGTCGGGGGCCGGGCAGGCCGGCGTGGGGATGGTGGCCTTTGAGCAGCGCATCCAGCGCCTGAAGGCTGAGCTGGGGCTGTCCCAGCCCATCTACATGCAGTTCGGCAAGTGGGTCTGGAGCATGGTGCGCCTGGACCCCGGCACCTCCTTCACCACCATGCGGCCCGTGCTGCACCTGGTGCGGGATGCCGCCCCTGTCACCATTGAGCTGGCCCTGATGGGTTTCGTGCTCACGGTGGTGCTGGCCCTGGTGGCGGGGGTGCTCTCGGCGCTCCGGCAGGACACCTGGGTAGACTACTTCTTTCGGATCTTTACCATCGGCGGGCTGGCCTTGCCCTCCTTCTGGGTCGGAGTCATGGTCATCCTGGGGCTGGCGCTGCTGGTGGGCTACATGCCCCCTCCAGGGTATCGGCCAATCAATGAAGACCCGTGGGCCAGCATGCAGCAGTTCCTCGTGCCTGGCCTGGTCCTGGGCTGGCGCTCCGCCGCCGTCACCGGGAGGATGATCAGGTCCAGCATGCTGGAGGTCCTGCGCGAGGACTACGTGCGAACCGCATGGGCCAAGGGGCTCACCCAGCGGACCATCGTGGTACGGCACGTCCTGAAGAACGCCGCCTTGCCTGTGGTGACGCTGCTGGGGTTTCAGCTCAACGCCCTGCTGGGTGGCGTTGCCGTGATTGAGATCGTCTTCGGGTTGCCGGGCCTGGGGAGGGTGCTGGTGGAGGCCATCCGTGGCCGTGACTACCCAACGATCCAGTTCCTCATCATGCTCTTCGCCGTCGTCACCATCGTCATGAACCTTGTGGTGGACATCCTGTACGGGTGGTTGGACCCCCGAATCAAATACGCATAGCCCTGAGCAGGTGACAGGGGGTGAGCATGGCGCGGGAGACCCCCGCCGTGGGACGCTCAGCGTTGCTAGAGGACGAGCTGCGCAGGCAGCAACGCCGCAAATGGTACAAAGTCCTGGTCCGCTTCGTGCGCCAGAAGCCCCTGGGGGCCATCGCGGCGCTGATGATCGTGGCCGTCCTGGTGATGG
The DNA here is from genome assembly GCA_016210285.1 of Chloroflexota bacterium. The sequence goes on along the minus strand of JACQUN010000182.1, from coordinate 1,158 downwards.
GGTTTGCGGCGCCCCTCATCGCACCGTGGGGCCAGTTTCAGACGGACAACGGGTACGAGTTGCAGGGATATAGCTGGCGGCACTGGATGGGCACCGACCAGTGGGGCCGCGACATCATGACGCGCATCTTCTACGGCGCCCGCATCTCTCTGCTGATCTCCCTTCTGAGCGTGGTGGTGGGCTCCGGCACCGGCGCCCTCTGGGGCGTGGCCAGCGGCTACCTGATGGGGAAGGTGGACCTCATCAGCCAGCGGGTCGTTGACGCCCTGATGTCCATTCCGCTCCTCATCGTGGCCATGGCGGTGGTGGCGGCCCTGGGCGCCTCAATCCCCAACCTGGTTATTGCCATTGCCGTGACCTTTGCCCCGCGAGTAGCCCGAGTCACCCGCTCCGCCGCCATCTCCCTGAGGGAGCGGCAGTATGTGGACGCCGCCCGTGCCGTTGGAGCCAGCGACAGCGCCATCATCCTGCGCCACGTGGCGCCCAACTGCATGGCCCCCTTCCTGGTGGTGGCGACGGCGGAGCTGGGGACCGCCATCCTGGTGGAGTCCAGCCTCAGCTTCCTCGGCCTGGGCACCCGAGAGCCCCGGGCCTCCCTTGGCGCCATGCTCAGCGGGGCTGTCCAGAACTACTTCGTTATCGCCCCCTGGATGGCCATCTGGCCCGGGGTGGTGCTGGCCCTGGCCGTCTTCGGGTGGAACGTCCTGGGGGACGCCCTGCGGGATGTGCTGGACCCCCGCTTGCGTCGAGGGTAGTCAGCGGGTGTATAATGCAGCCGTTTGCCGGGCCCGGCGTGGCCCAATCATGCTATCGAAGGAGGGAGTTGGTTGAAGAAGACCACGAGGCTCAAGGAGCTCTTCCATAGGAAGAAGATCTTCATCATCGCCGGGGGTGGGTGCGCCCTGCACGCCAAGATCGCCGAGGCTGCGGGCTATGAGTGCGCCTACATGTCTGGCGCCAACACCTCGGCCACAATCCTGGGCCTGCCCGATGCCGGCCTCATCACCATGACGGAGATGGTGGAGAACGCCGGCCGCATGGCCAACGCCATCAGCATCCCCCTGGTCTCCGACTCGGACCAGGGGTTCGGCAACGCCATCAATGTGCGGCGCACGGTGCAGAGCTTCATCCGTGCGGGCGTGGCAGGCATCCACATTG
>JACQUN010000184.1 GCA_016210285.1 Chloroflexota bacterium | reverse complement strand
GTGCGGATGACCAACACCCTCATCGAGCCCGGCCAGGCCACCCTGGAGGGGATGCTGGCCGACATCAAAGACGGGGTATACTGCAAGAACTGGTACGGGGGCATGACCAGTATGGAGCAGTTCACCTTCTCGGCGGGCGAGGCCTACCGGATCCGCAACGGAAAGCTGGCCGAGATGCTGCGCCCCGTCCTGCTCTCCGGCAACCTGTTTGCAACCCTGGAAAACGTGGACGCCATAGCCGGAGACCTGGACATCAACCAGGGTGGGGGCTGTGGCAAGAATGGCCAGTTCCCCCTGCCGGTGTCGAACGGCAGCCCCCATATTCGCATCCGCAAGTGTTTGGTGGGAGGGCAGTGAGCGGTGCTGGAGGAACTGCTGGACAAAGCCAAGAAGGCAGCAGACCAGGCAGAGGTGTTCTGGCTCGCCAGTCGTGAGACGCCGGTGTCCTTCGAGGCCAACCGTCTGAAGTTGCTTGAAACCCACGAGTCTACCGGGGTAGCCTTGCGGGTGATCAAAGATGGGCGCGTTGGCCTGGCATCCACCTCCCGGCTCTCAGACCCTGATGGCCTGGTGGCCCGAACCCTGGAAACCGTCCCCCTGGGGCCGATGGCAGCCATGGAGCTCCCCTCACGTCAGACCTACCAGGCTACTGAAGTCTACGACCCCAAAGTGGAGGGCTATCCCCTGGACGATATGATCCAACTGGGCCAGAGCCTCATCGATCGCCTGCGCTCCGCCTGGCCTGACGTTCTCTGGTCCTGCAATGTCCGCAAGTCCGTCTCCGACGTTCGAATCCTGAACTCCCGGGGCTGCGCCGCCCAATACAGCAAGACCTTCTTCTCACTGGGCGTGGAGGGCACGCGAGTGCAGGACACGGACATGCTGTTCGTCTGGGAAGGGGAGGTCTGGTGCAGCCCAATCACGGATACGCGTCGCATTGTCGACACCCTCCTTGAGCAGTTGGAGCTTGCCCGCACCATTGTCCCTGCGCCTCAGGGCAAGGTGCCCGTCATCCTTACCCCCAGGGCCGTCGCAGGGGTACTGCTCTACCCGCTGCTGAGCGGCTTCAACGGCAAGAACATCGTAGAAGGCGCTTCGCCGCTGACTGGGAAGCTGGGAAGCAAGCTTGTGGACCAGCGGTTCTCCCTCTGGGATGACCCCACCACCCCCTACGCCCCAGGCAGCCGGATTTGTGACGATGAAGGCATCCCTGCACAGCGGATCCCCCTGATCGAGAACGGGGTGATCCGCAACTTCCTGTTTGACCTGCAGACCGCGGGGAAAGCGCGGGCCCGCTCGACCGGAAGCGCTTCTCGCTCCCTTGGAACTTTGCCAAGCCCTTCCGCCAGCGTCCTGATCATAGAGGAGGGGGAAACCGCCTACCGGGACATGGTGGCAGACATGCAGGATGGCCTCGTGGTGGTGGGGCTCCTGGGAGCAGGCCAGGGCAACGTCCTGGGGGGTGACTTTTCTGCCAACGTCCTCCTGGGATACCGTGTACGCGACGGGAAGATTGAGGGCCGAGTGAAGAACTGCATTGTATCCGGCAATGCGTACCAGCTCCTCAAGGAGCTCCTGGCCATCGGAAACGAGTCTCGGTGGGTCTGGGGATACCTCCGGACCCCTGCTCTCTACTGCGCCGGGACTCACGTAGCGTCGAGAGGGTAGGTGGTGCCATGCCCCTGGAGCGATTGCTGGCTGACCTCGCCGACGAGGCCAAACCCGTAAGGCACACCGCCCTCACCAACCTCTCGGGCCTCACCCCACAAGAGACAGGAACGGTGAAGGCAGCCTGGGCCCAGATACCAGTGCCGCGACGCCGGCAGGTCGTGACCAAGCTGGTGGAGCTAGCGGAGCAGAATGTGGAGTTGGATTTTGCCACCATCTTCAAGCTCTGCCTTCAGGACACCGATGGCGAGGTGCGGGAGCACGCGATTGAAGGGCTCTGGGAGTCTGAAGAGCGAGCCCTCATCTCCATGTTCATCACCCTGTTGCGTTGCGACCCTTCCGAACGGGTCCGGGCAAAGGCTGCACAGGCCCTGGGCAAGTTCACCGACCTGGCCGAGGACGGGAAGCTGCTCCCCAGAGACAGTGAGCGCCTTCGTGAAAGTCTGCTGGAGGCTTTCAGGGACCCCGAACACCCCCTGGTCGTCCGGCGGCGCGCCCTTGAGGCCCTGGCTCCCCTCACCTTGCCCGACATCAAGGAGCTGATTCAGCAGGCCTATGACAGCCCGCTGCCTCTCCTGAGCCAGAGCGCCATCTATGCCATGGGGCGCAACGCCGACCCTCGGTGGCGTCCCACCATCCTGAAGGCGCTGGGGAGTGAGGACTCCGCAATGCGGTATGAGGCAGCCTGCGCCTGCGCCGAGATGGGAGAGGAGGCAGCAGTCCCTCACCTGCTCCCCCTCCTCCGGGACGAGGACACCCAAGCGCGCGAGGCCGCTATCCGCGCCCTGGGCTCCATCGGAGGGAGCGTGGCGAAGAAGGCCCTCCTCAACTGCCTGAAATCCTCCGACGAGGCCGTTCGCCAGGCGGCGGGGGAGGCACTCCAGAAGATGGAGACCGCTGAGGACCCTTTGAGCTTCAAGCACCGCCTCTAGGGTCCCCATCTCCTCGCCAGCTAAGCCCCCTCCAGCCACCCCCAGACCAGGGCCGCCGCCCCCAGAAGCCCGGCATCATCGCCTAGTTGGGAAGGCAGCAGGGGCGGCGGATTCCCCCGAAAGGTAGTCATGGCGTGTCGCCGCGCCTCCCGCCTCACGATAGGGAGAGCACGGTGCAGGATGTGCGAGACCCCACCTCCCAGAACCACCAGCTCCGGGTCAAGGGTATGCCAGAGCGTAGCCAGGCCGACTCCCAAGTACGCCGCCCCATCCTCCAGGACCTTTCGGGCCACCGGGTCACCCAACAGGTCAGCCTTGACCAGGGACTCAACACTGATGCGCTGGAGGTCGCCGTCCACCTCGCGTCGGAGGAGGTCGCCCTGTCGTCCCGCCTCCACCAGCTCCCGAGCCCGGCGCGCCATGGCCTGGCCAGAGGCCAGCGCCTCCAGGCATCCCTGGCCCCCACACCCGCAGCGTGGCCCATCCGGCTCCACCACCAGGTGCCCCACCTCCCCGGCGAAGCCGTTGACCCCCTCATACAGCCTTCCATCGAGGATCAGGCCACCCCCAATGCCAGTGCCCCATATGACGAACACCAGGTGGCGCAGTCCCCTGCCAAACCCGTACCGGTGCTCCCCAAGGGCAGCCAGATTGGCATCGTTGTTCGCCAGCACGTGCAGGGAGAGACGCTCAGCGAGATACCTCTTCGGCGAGAAGCCGTGCCAACCGGGCAGATTGGGAGGGTGGTGCAGCATCCCCGTGTCCGGGTCCAGGGGTCCCGGCAAAGCCAGACCCATCCCCCGGAGATGCACCGGGCTTGTTTGCGCGCGCATCTGCTCCAGGGCCGCGCTGAGGCGTTCCATCGCCTGCTCCGGGCCTGCGTCCGCCAAGGTTGGCATCTCCTCCCGACACAGGAGCCGCCCCTCACGGTCTATCAGGGCCACCCGCAGGCGGGTTCCCCCCAGGTCTGTGGCTCCCACGGCCTCGTCAGCCAATCTCATCGCTCCAAACCCCTGGCCCCTCCCCGGCGACTGCGCCGCTATCTTGCCGCCGTCAGCTTCCCCGAGCCCCCCTCTCAGTATGAGGGAACCTCGCTGGTCGGGCAAGGACAGCTCGAACCCTGGGCATGCAGGCGCCCCCCCTGGGGTCGGCGCTCCCAAGGCCCCAACGGCCTTGCTGCATCCAGGGAAAGCTGGTACAATGGGCAAGGTCTTTGGCAGGCGGAGGCGCCTGGCAGGAGGCAGGGGAGAGGCACCATCGCAGGGACAAAGGAGCAGGCATCATGGGCAAAATCAACGTGGCCATCGTTGGCGTGGGGAACTGCGCTTCCTCCCTCGTCCAGGGGGTGTTCAAGTACCGCAACGCCTCCGATGGCGAGTCCATCCCCGGCCTCATGCACCCTGTCCTGAACGGCTACCGCATTGGCGACATCGAGTTTGTGGCCGCCTTTGACATTGACGTGAACAAGGTGGGGAAGGACGTGGCTGACGCCATCTTCTCCCCCCCGAACAACACCATCAAGTTCGCCGACGTGCCGAAGCTGGGGGTCCCCGTCGAGCGGGGCATGACCCACGACGGCATCGGGCGCTACCTAGCCTCTGTGGTGCACAAGGCCCCCGGCTCTACCGCCGACATCGTGAACATCCTGCGGGAGCGGGAGTGCCACGTGGTGGTGAACTACCTCCCGGTGGGCTCAGAAGAGGCCACCAAGTGGTACGTGGAGCAGGTGCTGGCGGCAGGCTGCGCCTTCGTGAACTGCATCCCTGTGTTCATCGGTCGGGAGCGGTACTGGCAGAAGCGGTTCCGTGACCGCGGCTTGCCCGTCATCGGCGATGACATCAAGTCGCAGGTCGGGGCGACCATCGTCCACCGGGTCCTCACCCACCTCTTTCGGGAACGCGGGGTGAGGCTGGATCGCTCCTACCAGCT
>JACQUN010000183.1 GCA_016210285.1 Chloroflexota bacterium | reverse complement strand
GATCATCTCAGCGATGAAGCGATCCACCATCTGAGCAATATGGGGATCCTTGTGCTTCTGGTTCATCTGGCTCGCCACAGAGTCTACCTCACCATGTTGCCTATCAGCCATCGCTGTGGCCTCCTCTCTCTACGACAGGAGCACGGGCCGCTGCCCAAGGATTTTCTCGATGACCTTGTCCAACGCCTGAGAACGCTCCCCGACGAAGAGGATATGGCTCAGGTAGCGGCAGGCTGATTCTAAGGTCAGGCTGCCAGCGTCTCCACCAAGCGCCTCAGCAAGGGGTTTGGTATACACATCCGATCGCCGTGCCCCACTTCCCGGAACTCTAACCACAGGCAGCCTGGCCTTCGATTTGGGCACGGGCGACCTGACACCCGGCGCCCACGGTATGCCGCTAGCGGCCAGAGACCCCGCCGGCAGGCTCCTCCTGGTCGGGGACATGCCACGGGTGCTCAGCGTTGCCACTCCGGGGTCAGGCTCCAGCCCGGTTTCCCTCGCAAGGCAAACCACGTTGAAGCGTCCTTGTATGCGGCTCAAGGCAAGGGGCCTCCCACGTGCTATAATCCTAACGTAGGCGCTAGGAGGGGGAGTTCACCCACGCAGACAATAGGGCCTTACGACGCGCCTTGCGATGAAGCGGGGAGAGGGAGTGGAATGAGTTGGTTCCGCCGCCTCGGGCTGCAACGGCGGATTATGCTCTACGTGGGCACAGGTTTGGCGCTGATGTTCGGCATTGTCGCTTACGGAGGCTTTCTCGCCATCCGCCAGGCGACGGAGCTGGTTTATCAGGAACGCCTGGGGACCGCTTTCACCACTGCGGCGACCCTCGAGCACAACATCCAGGAGCTGGTCTATGACGTCGAGTTCATACGGGGGCGCTTGCTCAGAGTCAGCTCCCCTCAAGATCTGGAGGAAACTGGGGCCGACCTCCTTGCCGAGGTATCCAGGCCAAATGCATATCCTCTGGTAAGAGCGCAAGGTGTCTGGTTCGTGGACGGGGAGGGCAGAGTCCAGCTTGCTCTTCCCAGTTCCGCCGAGCCGGAAAGCCGTTCTTTGCCTGTGAGCACCTTGACTGCTGCTGAAAAGCCTGCCCTCCTTGCACCCGTTGCCCCTTCTGGGGAGCCGCATTTCGGCATACTGGTGGTGCCCATACGGGATGTGGCTGGTATCCCGCGCTGGACGGTGGTGCTCCAACTGGCTGCCCTAAACCGCAGTGAACCATACTACTCGCCGCCCCGCAGGGATATCCAGAAAACGGCTGCCCCGGCGGAAAGGTCCGACTCCTACGGCCTGGAGGTGACGGACCTCAATGGAAGGGTAGCTCTCTCCATAGGTGGAAAGACGCCACCCGGCCGGGTAAGCCCGCATGTGCATCTTCTTCAGGAAGGAGCCTCACGATCTCCATCGCCTGGTCCCCTGGTCTTCCTGCACGGCCCGCGGAAAGGGGAGAAGTTTGCACCCCATGTCGTAGCGGCGGTGCCGCTGGCTTCGGGTCCCTTCGTTCTCTTCCTGCAGCAAAACCAGGATGTGACCCTGGCCCTTCCTCTCCGTCTGCGCCAGCGTCTTTTCCTTTTCTCTGGCCTTGGCTTCTTGGCTACGATGCTAGTTGCGTGGGTCACCACCCGCCACGTTGTCAAACCGACCGAACAGCTGACCGCGGCGGCGCAGCGCATCGCAGAGGGGAGAGTGGAGACACCTATCACAGTGGCAGCCCAGGACGAAATCGGCACCTTGGCTGAGAGCCTGGAAACCATGCGCCAGCGGCTCCAGGCGTGGGGATCGGAGCTGGAGAAGCAAGTTCGGGAGCGCACCTTTGAGCTGCAGGAAACAAACCGCGAGCTGAGAGCGCTCTACGAGACACTTCGAGCCAGGGAAGAGCAGCTCCGTGTCGTTCTGGGAAAGGTCCTTGGGGCCCAGGAGGATGAACGGCGACGGGTCTCGCGAGAGCTCCACGACGGGATCGGGCAAGCCCTTTCAGCCCTTCTGATGGAGATGGAGAGATTGGAGCAGCTAAGGCCGGATGATTGGGCCAACCTCCAGTTGCGCGCCCAGAGGTTGAGGTATATAGCTACGGAGAGCCTGCGTGACCTGCGCAGGCTGACTATCGCGTTGCGCCCGGCCGCCTTGGACGACCTTGGCCTTGTCCCCGCCATTCGCAGGTACGGGGAGCTCTACCTGGGGAATGTGGGGGTAGCCTTTCGCGTGGAAGAGGCAGGGCTGGATGCCAGGCTGGACTCGTCCCTGGAGACCGTCATATACCGGGTAGTGCAAGAGGCCATCAACAATGTCGCCCGGCATAGCGGTGCCTCCGCGGCAACCGTTCGCCTTGAATCTACTCCTGGCCTCATTGCCGTGACGGTGGAGGACAACGGTCGGGGGTTTGACCCGACTCTCGCCACCACCACTCCAGGCGTGGGAATTCAGGGGATGCAGGAGCGGGCTTCCTTAGCTGGCGGCAAGCTCACGGTGGAGAGCCAGCCAGGCCATGGTACGACAGTACGCCTGGAGATACCCTTGATAGAAAGGGTAGCGACAACAAGAGATGCCTAGGGCAAAGGTGCTGCTGGTAGATGACCACGCGGTGGTCAGAGTGGGTGTGCGGGCCTTGCTGGAAGCCGCTGATGACTTTGACGTGGTGGGTGAGGCCTCTACTGGCCGCGAAGCACTCCAGGAGGCCCGACGCCTGAAGCCAGACCTGGTCCTGATGGACATAACACTGCCCGACGTGAACGGCCTGGAGACGCTAGCCCAGATCAAGGGAGTTGCCCCCGAAACCCGGGTTGTGATTCTGACCATGCACGAGGATGAAGACTATTTCTTCCGAGCTCTCCAGGCCGGAGCGGTGGGATACGTCGTAAAGGGCAGTGACTCAGAGAATATCCTGGCCGCCTTGCGGGCCGCACAGCAGGGCGGGGTATTCCTGTACCCCTCGCTGGCAAGATCTCTTGTCTCCGACTACCTGGGGGGAGGAGAGTCGCCCCAGGTGAAAGATCTCAGCGCCCGGGAAGTGGAGGTCCTTCGCCTCATGGGAGAGGGCCTCACCAACAAGGAGATCGCCTCCCGACTTCATATCGGCGTGACCACTGCCCAGACCCACCGTACCCGCATTATGGAGAAGCTGGGGCTCCACACGGTGGCCGAGCTCATCCGCTACGCCATCCGCAAGGGCATTGTCCGGCCCTAGCCCCTCCTGAACCCTCTCGTTTCCCTTCTTGACATGACACCCGTTGTCCTCTCTTTGTAGGATGTCTTGTCCTCTGTGGCCGCCTGAAGAATCATCCCAGGGACGATAGTTGCCGGGCTTTGCCCCTTGTACCGTGTAATTGGTTCCTATGAGAGCGTTGCGAGCTAGTCCACATATCCAGTCGTGGCTCACATCCCTCGCGGACCACACAAGGGAGCTTGCGAGATGCCTTCGCCCAGGGTAGTGGTCGTAGATGACTCGGAGCGGATGCGGAAAGCGATCAAAGAGTTGCTCCGTGCTGTATGTGGCTGCGTCATTGTTGGGGAGGGCACCAATGGCCTGGAGGGGATCGAGTTGGCCCGTGTCCACCGCCCCGACCTGGTGGTCATGGATATCAATATGCCGGTGATGGGTGGGCTGGATGCGCTGCGTCTCCTGAAGAAGGAGCAGCCGTCTACCCCGGTGGCGATGGTGAGCTCCATGGTGGATGCGGACCTCCTGGCTCACGCCCTGGACCTGGGCGCGGTTGCCTGCCTGGAAAAAGGGCCGGAGATGTGGGATGGGCTGCGAGCCATAGCCTTGGGGTTCTCCCAGTCCTGTTCCGTATCACCAGGTAACAGCTAGGACAGGATGGCATGGAAAAGAGCGTAGAGAAGGAAACCCCCGAGAAGGAGAAACTGAGGAAGGGGCTGGTCAGCCGGCGTCGGCTGCTGCAACTCATGGGGGCTGCGGGAGCCGCCGCCGCGGTGGCGCCACTCCTCCCGTCCGTGGTGCGCAAGGTTGGCGCTGGGGGCGCCGAGGCGGAGGGGGAGAAGCCACTGGGCCGGATGCGCCAGTGGGCCATGGTCTTTGACCTGCGCCGCTGTGACGGGTGCCAGGGCATTGACCGGCCCCCCCAGTGCACCGCGGCCTGTATCCAGGGCCACTACGCGCCAGAGCCCATGGAATGGGTACAGGTCTTCGAGTACGAGCTTCCGGGGGGCGGGACCCAGTTCGTGCCGGTACCCTGTATGCAGTGCCACAATGCTCCTTGTGTCAACGTCTGCCCGGTAGCGGCGACCTTCACCACGCCAGAGGGGATCGTTCTCATTGACCAGGAGCGGTGCATCGGCTGTCGCATCTGTATGGCGGTGTGCCCCTACGACCGGCGTTTCTTCAACTGGGGTAATGCCCCGGTTCCGCCGGAAAGCTGGCTCTCCGATTACCACGTAGAGCACCAGGTCCCCGCGACGAGGGGGACCGTCATGAAGTGCGACTTCTGCCCGGACATGGCGCGGGCGGGGAAGCTGCCCTACTGCGCGCAGGCCTGCCCCACCAACGCTATCTACTACGGAGACCAGGAGGAGGATATTGCCACAAACGGCGTGGAGCTCGTGAAGCTTTCGCACTTCCTCTCTGAGAACCAGGCCTACCGGCTCAAGGCTGAGCTGGGCACCAAGCCCAGGGTCTACTACATTCCCGGCTATGGCCAGGCTGTGAGCAGGACCCCGTACTCCCACGGGCGGCAGCCCACCCGCTGGCCCTGGCAGGAGAAGGTCAAAGGAGCCAGAACGTGGAGAAGGTGAGCGGCAGGCGGGAGGAGCTGGTGCGGACCGTGCTGCGGCCCCTGGTCCACACGGGCAACGGCTACCGTCTTGTTGTCGGTGCCCTGCTCCTGGTGGTGCTGTGGGCGATGTACGCCTACAGCACCCAGCTACGGGAGGGCCTCGTCGTCACTGGCATGCGTGACCGCATCCTCTGGGGCTTCTACATTATCCTGTTCGTCTTCTTCATCGGCATCAGCCACGCCGGCACCCTCCTCTCAGCCATCTTGCGTGT
>JACQUN010000180.1 GCA_016210285.1 Chloroflexota bacterium | reverse complement strand
TCAGCGAGGTAGGGCGAAGGTCTTCTCGAAAGTCCGAGTCAGAGTTTTACCTATTGTCCACGATGGTGGGCCTCCGGGGACAGCACTCGAACTTTCTGTGGCCCGACCTCGTGTCCAGGCTCAGGCGATTCTTAACCAGCGGCCCATGACCTGACTGTGAAGCCTGCCGTTCCAGACGGGGCGCACCTAGCGCTCTCCTGGAAAGGTTCCCGGGAAACCCCTTGCCTGCACAAAGGTTCCCAGCCTTTCCAGGTGAAGCTACGCCTTCTGCCGCTTCCCCCTCGCAGGGCGCGCCAGGGCAGTCGGCTCCATCTCCTTGATGCCGTTGACCTTCGCCCACGCCTTGAGCCCCTGGCGGAAACCCAGGGCCCCCATAGGCGCATAGACACACTCAAGCGCCTCCAGCACCTCCTCCTTGCTTGCCCCGTGCTCCATGGCCAGGCGGATGTGCTCACCGATGTGATCCACGTCGGTGCGCAGGGCGGAGAGCACAGCCGTCTGGATCAGCTCCTTCGTCCTGCGGTCCAGCCGGCGCTGGCCGGTGTAGGTGGCCCGCACAAAGGCGTCATACGCCTTCAGCCACTCCAGGTCCGCCTGCACCACCAGCTTGTGGAAGTCCACGATGTAGCCGCGCTCCTGGTACATGCGGTCAAGGAACTCCTGGGCCTCCCGCTTGGTTGGGGGCATGGGTGCACCTCCTGTACGGTGTCGGATGCTGCCCATTATAGCGGGGAACAGCCCTTGTTCGGGCGCCACTCCCATGCTATCCTTAGCTACCATTGAGTTATGGAGGCGGGCGATGACCATCCGAGAGGTAGAGCTCCTGATGCCCTACGCCGAGGCGACGCCCGGCGAAGGCGCGCGCCTTGCGTCCCGACGCGCTACCCTCAGCGGCGCCACGGTCGGCTTCATCAACAACGACTGGCTCTCCCTGGACATCACCTATGACGAGTTCCGGAGGCTTCTCCTCTCCAAGTTCGAGGTCGCCGAGGTGGTGGAGAAGCGCAAGGCCAAGTCCAAAGCGCTGCCCCAGGAGGATCTGGAGGACCTGGTGAACCGCGCCGGCGCGGTCATCACCGGACTGGGAAACTGAGGGTCGTGCACCGCGTGGTGTATCCACGACAGCATCGAGCTGGAGAAGCGGGGCATCCCCACGGTGACCCTCTCGACGCGGTTCTTCGAGGGGCTGGCCCTCACTACCGCCAAGGGCAGAGGCATGCCTGCGCTGAAGCAGGTCATCCTGCCCTTCCCCTACGAGACCCTGACTGAGGAGCAGGTCCGGGCGCACGCTCGCCGAGCCCTGGACGCAGTGGTCAAAGCCCTGACCGAGGCCGAGGCAGCCAACTTGACCAGGCTATAGGACTGGCCCCCCCAGGGCGTGGGAGCCGCTGCGGCGCTCTCTCGCTCCCCGGCACGGGGAAGCCTGAGCAGGCGCGCGGAGGCCACCTGCCCACGACCGCCTTAGCAGGAAAGGAGGAGACATGGCCCGCCTGCCCTACGTGGAACGGCACATGCTACCCCCAGAGCAGCGACCCACCTTCGATTTCATCTCCCAGAGCCGCGGCGGGGTCCACAACGTCTTCAGGGTCCTGCTGAACGGCCCTGAGGCCGCCTCCGGCGTGGCAAGGCTGGGAGCATACGCCCGCTTCCAGACCAAGCTGCCTCCCAGGCTGAAGGAGCTGGCCGTCCTCACCGCAGCGCGGGAGGCCGGCTGCCAGTACGAGTGGGTCCAGCACCAGCCCATGGCCCGACAGGTGGGCCTGGGCGAGGAGGTCATCGCCGCCATCCGGGACCGCAGGGCGCCCCAGGGCCTGTCACCAGAGGATGCCCTGCCAGTCCGCTACGCCCTGGAGCTGCTGCGGGACCACCGCGTCAAGCCAGAGACCTTTCAGGCGCTCCACCGCCAACTGGGGAACGAGGGCATGGTGGAGCTGACGGTCACCATCGGCTACTACACGCTGCTGGCCATGACCCTGGTGGCCTTCGAGGTGGAGCTGGAGTCGGGGCAGGCGGCGCAGATCCCCATGTAGCCTGCGGGAGCCCGTGCTGAGCTTGACAGCAAGGTTGGCTGACGCTAGAATATCTTTCGGAATCCATCAGAGAGTCGAAGGGACCTCCGTGAGCATCTTTGCTATCGTCGAGACCGGGGGCAAGCAGTACCGCGTCCAGCCTGGGGAAGTGGTGGACGTGGAGCGGCTCCCTGGCGAGGTGGGCTCCACCATCGAGCTAGACCGGGTGTTGCTCCTCTCCCAGGATGGGAACCTCAGCCCCGGCGCGCCGCTGGTGGCGGGGGCAAAGGTCCTGGCCAAGGTCGAGGATCAGTTCAGGGGCCCCAAGCTCGTGGTCTTCAAGTTCAAGGCAAAGAAGCACTACCGGAAGAAGAAGGGGCACCGGCAGTGGTACACGAGGCTTCGCATCGTGGATGTCCTGCCACCCCAGGGGGCGGAGCCGCAGACTGAGGGCGAGGTGAAGGAGCATGGCGCATAAGAAGGGGGGCGGCTCCTCCAGGAACGGGCGCGACAGCCAGGGGCAGCGCTTGGGCGTCAAGCTGTTCGACGGCCAGATCGTCCGGGCAGGGAACATCATCGTGCGCCAGCGCGGCACCCGCATCCTGCCGGGGCGGAACGTCGGCCTGGGCCGGGACCACACCCTCTTCGCCCTGGCCGATGGTCGGCTCAAGTTCGAATTCGTCACCCGCGAACGCAAGCGGGCCAGCGTCCACCCCGTAGAAGGCCCCTGAGGGAGGCTGCATGAAGGCAAAAATCCACCCCGCCTGGCACCCGGAAGCCCAGGTGTCCTGCGCTTGCGGGAACACCTTCACCACAGGCTCCACCAAGCCCACGCTCCGAGTGGAGGTGTGTAGCAAGTGCCACCCTTACTTCACGGGAGAGCAGCGAATCGTGGACACCGAGGGTCGGGTGGAGCGCCTGAAGCGGAAATACAATCTTCAGTAGGCGATACCGGACCCCTCGGGGTGAGGCCAACTCACCCCGATTTTGTTTTCCACGGGTCCCCCCGGCGTTCCAGGTCGGTGCGGAGTGCCACAGTGGCAGACCGGTTCTCCTATGGCGGCCAGGCGGTCCTGGAAGGCGTGCTCATCCGGGGCCGGAGCTGCGTCTCCCTGGCGGTGCGCCGCCCCGATGGAGGCATTCACACCACGTACCTCCCGGTGAGCCCCATCTACAGCGGCCCCCTGCGCCGCTTCCCCCTGGTCCGCGGGGTGGTGGTGCTGCTGGAGACCCTGGTCGTGGGGTTCCGCGCCCTCAACTACTCCGCGCAGATAGCTCTGGGCGAAGAGGACAAGGGCAAGGCGCCCGGCAGAGGGGCGATGGCAGGGGGCATGGTCCTCGCCCTCGCCCTGGGCATTGGCCTCTTCTTCCTTCTCCCGCTCCTCGCCACACGCAGCCTGGACGCCGTGATCGCCTCTTCCCTCGTCAGCAACCTGCTGGAGGGCCTCCTCCGCCTGGCGATCCTGGTGGGGTACATCTGGGGGGTGGGGCGCATCAGCGACATCCAGCGCGTCTTCGGCTACCACGGGGCGGAGCACATGGCAGTCCACGCCTACGAGCACGGCGACCCGCTCGAGGTGGAGCGCCTGGCTCGCTATCCCACAGCCCACCCACGGTGTGGCACGGCCTTCCTGCTGCTGGTCGCCGTGGTCTCCATCGTGGTCTTCGCCCTGCTGGGAAGGCCAGCCCTGTGGCTCAGCGTGCTCTCCCGGGTCGCCCTGGTCCCTCCTATCGCCGCCGTGAGCTATGAGTTCCTGCGCCTGGCGGGTGCCCACAGCGGCAACCCCCTGGTGCGCTTGCTCATGTCCCCGGGCCTTGCCCTTCAGTCCCTCACCACTCGCCAGCCGGACGCCGGCCAAATGGAGGTTGCAGCACTGGCGATGCAACGAGCCCTGGCCGCAGACGAAGGGACAGGGGATGCTCCGGGCAGGTTGATCCCCCCAGCCCAGGGCCGTGAGAGCATGGGCGCAGGCCGTGAGGGAGAGGCAGGCTGAGCCTCCGCTCCCACCCCTTGTCCCTTCCTGGCGCTATGCTATACTTCTGGCTGTGCGGGGAGAGGGTCGGGAAGAGAATAGGAGCGAGGGAAAGCCAATGGCAGAGGAGCTCTCGATAGTCCAGGGAGGCACCGTGACCAGCCCGCACGGCTACTTGGCTGGGGCCACCTATGCGGGCCTCAAGACCTATGGGGAGGACAAGCTTGACCTGGGCATACTCCTCTCCGAGCGGCCCGCAGCGGCTGCCGGCACCTTCACCACCAACCGAATCAAGTCCTCCTCTGTGGTCCTGACCCAGCGCCACATCGCCCCAGGGCGGGCAAGGGCGGTGGTGGTCAACAGCGGGTGCGCCAACTCCTGCGTGGGAGAGCAGGGATTGCGAGACGCCCAGGAGACCGTCACCCTGGCGGCCAGGAAGCTGGGCATCGCCGTGGAAGAGACCCTCTTCTGTAGCACCGGCCTCATTGGGGTTGAGCTGCCCATGGCCCTCATCCGGGCTGGCCTTCAGCAACTCCGCACCTCAAGGGACGGAGGCCACGCCTTCGCCCGGGCCATCCTCACCACCGACTCGCACCCCAAGGAGGCTGCCGCAACCTTCTCTGCAGGTGGGACGACCATCACCGTGGGGGGCGCCTGCAAGGGCTCAGGGATGATCCACCCGAACATGGCCACCATGCTGGCCTTCCTGACCACCGACGCCACGGTGGAGCCAGACTTCCTGCGTGGGGCGCTCAAGGAGGCGGTGGATGCCTCCTTCAATATGCTCAGTGTGGATGGGGACAGCAGCACCAATGACACCGTTCTCATCCTGGCCAACGGGGCCGCCGGAGGACCGGTCATCCGGCAGGGCGACCCCAACGCGGCGGCTTTCCAAGACGCCCTGAACCGCGTCTGCACTGGCCTAGCGAGAGAGATAGCCCGAGACGGGGAGGGAGCCACCAAGCTCATCGAGGTGACGGTAGAGGAGGCGCCCTCTCTTCAGGAGGCCCGTGCGGCAGCCCGGACCGTGGTCAGCTCCACCCTGGTGAAAGCCGCTGTCCACGGGAACGACCCCAACTGGGGACGAGTCCTTGCGGCTGCGGGGAGAAGCGGCGTCGCCATCGAGGAGGGCCGCATCGCCCTCTATGTCAACGATGTCTGCATCATGGAGCAGGGGATGCCCATCCCCTTCTTCAAAGAGGCAGTGGTCGCCAACATGCGCGGCCCAGAGGTCCGCTTCCGCATCCGCCTGGGCCTGGGCAAGGCATCGGCCACCGCCTGGGGATGCGACCTCAGCGAGGAGTATGTCACCTTCAACAGCGCCTACTCCACCTAGAGAACCCCCAGGCAACGTCAGGCGACTGGTTGCAAGAACAACGTGGGCAGACCTCTCGTTGTTGAAGTCATGGCTATGAAAACGCACACCGAAGTGGGCCAGAAAGTGTTCCACCCCCACGGTCTCCTGGTCGGGCAGTTCCAGGACATCCTGTGCATGGGAAACGACCTCACAGGGGACCTGCCACTGCACAACATGGGTGCCCCTCTCTCCCAGCACGGGCCCTCTGCGGCACTCCTGGAAGAGGCCTGAGCCCTCGTGGCTCACTGGAGAGAAAGCCAAAGCGGTGTGAGCAGCGAAAGAAAAGGCCCCATTGTCATCAAGATCGGCGGCAGCACCCTGGGCAACGCCGACACCACCCTGGCGGACGTTGTCACCCTCCAGCAGCGGGGGACGATCCCCGTCGTGGTGCATGGCGGGGGCAAGGTCATCTCCCAGTGGATGGAGCGCACCGGCGCGCTCCCCCGCTTCGTGCGGGGGTTGCGCGTGACCGATGCACCCACCCTGGAGGTGGTGGTGGCCGTGCTCACCGGGCTGGTCAACAAACAACTGGTCGCCGCTATCCAGGCTCTTGGCGGCAGGGCGGTGGGCCTCAGCGGAGTCGATGGGGGTGTCCTCCAGGCCAGGGTGCTGGACCCGGAGCTGGGTTTCGTAGGGGAGGTAACCCAGGTGCAGGCCGGACCCATCCTCGAACTGGTACGCAGCGGGTACATCCCCGTGGTAGCGCCGGTGGGTATTGGCTGCGCCGAGGGCACCGGCCCCGTGGCAACCCTCCTCAACATCAATGGCGATACCGCCGCTGGAGAGCTGGCGGCAGCCTTGCGCGCCCGGAGCCTGGT
Source organism: Chloroflexota bacterium (assembly GCA_016210285.1). The sequence continues at coordinate 4,310 of JACQUN010000180.1, read as the reverse complement.
CTTTCTTACTGACGTGGAGGGGGTTATGGATTCCTCCCGCAGGGTCATCCCTCGCCTCACGGCGGAGCAGGCCAGGGCGCTCGTGGCCGGTGGCGTGGTGGTAGGGGGCATGATCCCCAAGGTCGAGGCGTGCCTGAAAGCCCTTCCGCTGGTCGGCGTCGCCCAGATCGTGGACGGGCGCCGCCCTCACGCTCTGCTGGAGTGCATGGACGGGAGGACCCTGGGAACGCAAGTCGGATAGGAGAAAACCACAATGCGGTTTCCATTTGGAGGCCCAGGCGGGGAGCAGGTGCATCCTCCTGAGGACGCCGGCATTCCCCGGAGCCTTGGCCCCACGCTGCTCTGGGGCGCCTTCATGGGTGGGCTCATCGTCTTCATCGTCGTTCTCTCCTGGGCCCGGCAGGTGTACACCGACTGGCTGTGGTTCGGCGATGCCGGGTACAGGGATGTCTTCCGCACCGTGCTGCTGACCAAGATCTGGCTATTTTTCGCCGGGGCCCTGGGATTCGCGGCTGCCGGGGGTGCCAACGTCATCCTGGTCTACCGGTTCGCTCGAGGTCCCCAGATTGCCCCACTCCCGGAGTACGCCGTAGAGATGCTGCGTCGCTGGCTGCTTATGGGGGTGGTCGTGGGGCTGGCCATCGTCTCCATCCTCTTTGGGGTTGCCGCCGCGGCGCGGTGGAACGTGCTGCTGGGGTTCACAAACGCCTCCTCCTTTGGTGTCCAGGACCCCTTGTTTCACAAGGACGTGGCGTTCTACGTGTTCACCCTGCCCCTTCACATCTTCATTCAGGGGTGGCTGCTGGGGGTGGTCCTGGTCGCCCTCCTGATGACCCTGGCCCTGCATTTCGCTCACTCCAGCCTGCGGGGAGCGGCCTTCGCCCTTACAACGCCGGTGCGGGTCCACCTCTCCGTGCTGGGGGCTCTCCTCCTGTTTGTGTTCTTCTACGACTACTGGACCGACATCCACCAGCTCGTGTTCTCCCACCGGGGGGCGGTCTACGGTGCTACCTATGCGGATATCCATGCAAGGCTCCCTGGCATGCGGGTGCTCATGGCCCTGGTGGCAGCAGGGGGCATTCTTCTCCTGGTCAACGCCTTCTTCATTCGAGGGCTGCGGCTGCTCGTGGGGGTCCTGGGCCTGTGGGTCGGCGGGGTACTCCTCCTGGCCTGGATCTACCCGGCCACGGTGCAGCGATTCCAGGTGACGCCCAGCGAGCTGAGCCGGGAGCGCCCCTACATTGAGTCCAGCATCGAGTTCACCCGCCGCGCCTTCGGGCTGGACCGGGTGGACGAGCAGACCTATCCCATTCAGGCCCAGGCCCTGGATGCCCAGGCCCTGGAGAGGAGCCGCGACACCACGGCCAACATTCGGCTCTGGGACCACCGCCCCCTCAAGGACACCCTGAACCAGATCCAGTTCATCCGCCTCTACTACGACTTCGTGGACGTGGACGTGGACCGCTACCAGGTCGGGGACCGGTACCGCCAGGTCATGCTGGGCGCACGGGAGCTGGCGCCAGAGAAGCTCCCTGCAGAGGCCCAGCGGTGGGTGAACCGCCGCCTCCAGTTCACCCACGGCTACGGGGCCACCATGAGCCCCGTCACCGAGTACACCCCCGAGGGCCGCCCCATCTTTTTCCTGCAGGACGTCCCCCCAAAGGGGGCCTTTGAGCTGAAGCGGCCTGAGATCTACTTCGGCGAGAACACGTCCGGCTACGTTGTGGTGAACACCAAGGTCCAGGAGTTCGACTATCCCACGGAGGCCGACGTCCCCGTCTACACCACCTATGCGGGAGCCACGGGGGTACGACTGAGCGACCCCCTGCGGCGGCTGGCCTATGCCTGGCAGTTCCGGGACATCAACCTGAGCATCAGCTCCGAGATCACGGGGGAGAGCCGCATCCTGTATCGGCGCCAGATCCAGGAGCGGGTAAAGGCAGTCGCCCCCTTCCTGCTCCTGGACCGGGACCCTTACATTGTCGTGGCGGACGGCCAGCTCTACTGGCTCCAGGACGCCTACACCGTGACGAACCGCTACCCCTACTCCAGCCCCTTCGGGAGCTCCTTCAACTACATCCGGAATAGCGTCAAGGTGGTCATCAGCCCCTACGACGGGCGGATGACCTTCTACGTCGCTGACCCGGAGGATCCCCTGCTCCTCACCTATCAGAGGATCTTCCCCTCCCTCTTTCAGCCGCTCGACACCATGCCGCCATCCCTGCGCAGCCACATCCGCTACCCTGAAGACCTCTTTCGGGTCCAGTCCCAGAAGTACCTCCAGTACCACATGAAGGACGCCACGGTCTTCTTCAACAAGGAGGACCAGTGGAGCATCCCCAACGAGGTCTTCTTTGGGGCCGTGCAACCCCTGGAGCCTTACTACCTCATCATGCGCCTGCCTGGGGAAGAGCGGGAGGAGTTCGTGCTGCTGCTGCCCTTCACGCCGGCCAACCGGCCCAACCTGGTGGCATGGCTTGCGGGCCGCAGCGATGGCGAGCACTACGGGAAGCTCGTCGCCTTCTTCTTCCCCAAGGGGCAGCAGATTGATGGCCCTGCCCAGGTGGAGGCGCGCATTGACAACGACGCCTTCATCTCCCAGCAGTTCACCCTCTGGGGCCAGATAGGCTCCAAGGTGCTGCGGGGGAATCTGCTGGTGATCCCCATGGAGAACACCATCCTCTACGCTGAGCCGATCTTCCTCCAGTCCACCAATCTCGCCTTTCCCGAGCTCAAGCGGGTCATCCTGGCCAACGGCACGCAGGTGGTGATGGAGCCGACCCTGCAAGAGGCCCTGGCGCGAGTGGCGGGAGCTGCGCCTCCGGTGGTTTCGCCCCCTGCTACGCCAGGCACACCCCAGGCTCCCGCCTCCGCCTCGGCGCAGCTCCGCCAGGAGCTCCGCCGCCTGGGTGAGGCCATTGGCACCCTGAAGGAGAACCTGGCGCGGCTGGAGGAGGGCCTGCAGCGCCTGCAGAAACTGGCAGAAGGGGGTTTGCCATGACCAACTGGATTGAGATGGAACAGCAGTACTACATGTACTGCGCCCGCCGCCAGCCCATCGTCCTGGTACGAGGCGAGGGCACGCTGGTCTGGGACGAGCAGGGGAAGGAGTACCTGGACTTCACGGCTGGGTGGGCGGTGAACAACATCGGCCACTGCAATCCTGCCGTGGTCAAGGCCGTCCAGGAGCAGGTGGCGACCCTGTTGCAGACCTCCAACCAGTTCTACACCATCCCACAGCTCAGGCTGGCAAAGCTGCTGGTGGAGCAGAGCGGCCTGGACAAGGTGTTCTTCTGCAACAGCGGGGCCGAGGCCAACGAGGGGGCCATCAAACTGGCCCGCAAGTACGGCAAGCTCCACCTCAACGGCGCCTATGAGATCATCGCCACCAACAACTCCTTCCACGGGCGCACCCTGGCGGCGGTGGCCGCCACCGGCAACCCACACTACCAGGAGCCCTTCACCCCCATGCCGGAGGGCTTCCTCCACGTGGACTACAACGACGTGGCCGCCATCCAGAGCGCCACGACGGACAAGACCTGTGCCGTGCTCCTGGAGCCGGTGCAGGGGGAGGGCGGGGTCAACGTGCCCTCCCCTGACTATCTGAAGGGTGCGCGCCAGTGGTGCGATGAGCGGGGCATCCTGCTCATCCTGGACGAGGTGCAGACGGGAATGGGGCGCCTGGGCACCATGTTCGGCTACCAGCACTTTGGGGCGGTGCCCGACGTGGTGACCCTGGCCAAGGGGCTGGGGGGAGGGGTTCCCATCGGGGCCTTCCTGTGCAAGGAGAAGTGCAACGTCCTCCGTCCGGGCGACCACGGCACCACCTTCGGCGGGAACCCCCTGGCCTGCGCCTCCGCCTACGCCGCCACGGAGTACATCATCAGCCACCACCTGCCGGAGAACGCCGCCAGGATGGGAGAGCGCCTGAAGGCGGGGCTGGAGCAGGTCAAGGCCCGCCATGAGGGTTTCATCAAGGAGGTCCGCGGCCTGGGGCTGTTGCTGGCCGTGGAGTTTCACGAGGCAGTCTCCTTTGACGTGGTCGGAGCGTGTAACCAGGAAGGGCTGCTCCTGAACCCCGTCCGCCCTTCGGCGGTCCGCTTCATGCCCCCTCTCACCGTGACGCCCGCCGAGGTGGACAGGGCAGTTGTGCGGCTTGAGCGTGGGGTGGAGCGCTTCACCCAGAGCAGGGGTGGGAAAAACCTGTAAGGGGGTCAAGATGCCAACACAGAAGATCGTCCTGGCCTACAGCGGGGGTCTGGATACCTCCGTGGCCATCCCCTGGCTCAAGGAGAAGTACAGCGCCGATG
>JACQUN010000179.1 GCA_016210285.1 Chloroflexota bacterium | reverse complement strand
GCGATAGGCGTTGGTGGGGGGAGTCCGGCCCCGGTTCCCCTCCCGCTGGGGGACGATGCCAGCCCCCAGGTAGGCGGTGATGGGGATCTCCATCAGGGTGAAGCCGGTGTCCGCAAGGCAGACGTCTATGGCCTGCCCCTCGCCGGAGAGATCTCGCTCCCGCAGGGCCGCCAGGACGCCGATGGTGGCGTGGAGGGCCGTGATGCGGTCAATGATAGGCGAGTAGGTGCGGATAGGAGGGCTTTCCGGGAAGCCCGTCATGGACATGAGGCCGCTGATGGCCTGGCCGATGGGGTCAAAGCCCGTCCGGTCCCTGTAGGGGCCGTACTGCCCGTAGGCGGAGACGTTGAGCATGACGATGCGGCGGTTCAGCTCCCTCAGGGCTGGGTAGCCAAAGCCCATCTCCTCTATGACGCCGGGGCGGAAGTTCTGGAGGAAGACGTCGGAGACCTTGACCAGGTCCCGCAGGACGGCGCGGCCCTGCTCCTTGTAGAGGTCCAGGGTCAGGCTCTTCTTGCCGCTGTTGTACTGGACCCAGTAGGCGCTCTGCCCCCGGACGAAGGGGCCGTTCACGCGGCTCTCGTCCCCCTCGCCGGGCTTCTCAATCTTGATGACCTCGGCCCCCAGGCGGGCCAGCATCAGGGCGCACCGGGGGCCTGCCTGGTAGCGCCCCAGGTCCAGGACACGGACGCCTTCCAGTGGTGTCTTGAGTGCAGGCATAATGACCCTTCCTCCTAAAGACCTCAACTCTCTGGACGCCCAGGCTGCCCCTTCCTCGCCAGGAACTCCTTGAAGCCCTCCTGGGGCGGCGTCTCCTTCAGCACGCCGGTGCGGGCGTCCCGCTCCACCACAAAGCGCCCCTGGTAGTCCTGGCCCAGGCCCTGGTGCAGGAGCCGCTTGATGCCCTGCACCATACGCGGGTCGTTCCTGGCGATGAGCCTGGCAAGCTCCATCGCCTCCTCCACCACACGCTCGGCGGGGACCAGGCGGTTCAGCAGGCCGATGCGCAGCGCCTCCTCAGGGCCGACTTCGCGCCCCGTGAAGAGCAACTCCTTGGCCACAGGCCAGCCCACCAGCAGCGGCAGGGTCCAGGTGGAGTTGACCCGCCCATAGGTGGCAGCCAGAAAGCGGAAGCGGGTGCGCTCGCACCCCACCCGCAGGTCAAAGCTAGAGGACATGAGGGCGCCACCACCGTAGGCGATGCCGTTGATGGCCCCGATGGTGGGCATCCGGCAGTCGGCCAGGCGCCAGCTATACCCGCTGCGCGCCTCCTGGCGGCGGTCCCGCTCCTCCTGGGAGAGCCCTGTCATCTCGTGGATATCGGCCCCCGCGGAGAAGGCGCGCTCCCCTGCGCCTGTAACGACAAGAGCTCGCACCTCGCCCGACGCCTCCATCTGGGTGACGGCCTGGTCCAGCTCGGAGACCAGCGGGAAATTCAGGGCGTTGAGCTTGTCAGGGCGGTTCAGGGTGACGAGGCCAACCCCGTCTTTGATATCCACAAGGATATTCTGATAAACCATAGCTCCTCCGTTATGTAACGCGAGGCTCCCCGGCCCGTAAGACGGACTCCAGCCGCTCCTTGCTGCGCACCACGGCTCCCACCGGGTCCTGGGGGTCCCTGGCCTCGAAAACGGCCCTGTAAGGGAACGCCCGCAGGAAGGCGGCGCAGGCGGCGAGAACAATAGCTCCCTTAGCGCGTCGCAGTGACGCAATTATAGCAAGGCACGCCCATCTCCTCAAGGATACGACCAGGGGCGAGACCTACAACGCACGTTGACGGTGAGGGCGCGGCACCGTATGATGTGGAGGATAGATGAAGGGGGTACAGAGGGCCATGCCGGTACGCCCCAAAATCGTCCCCATCGCAGTCCATCAGGGGCACCCCGAAGACAGGTCCCCCTACGTGGGCACCTTCCAGGGCAAAGGACTCTTGCGGGATATCATGGTCTCTGTGCTCCTGGAGCCCACAACCCCTGAGGGGGAGCAGGCCTGCCGCTGGGCCCAGGGGTCCCTGGAACGCTACCTGGCTCAGAGCAGGGGGTCATTGACCGGGGCCCTCACCTCCGCCCTCCAGCGCTGCCACCTGGAGCTGCGAGAGGCCAACCAACCCCGGCGGCCAGAGGAGCGGGTGGGCTTGAGCATAGCGTGCGCGGTCACCCGAGGTGCCGAGGTTTACCTGGCCAGGGTGGGGTCCCATCTGGTGTACAAGGCAGACAGCCAGGGGCTGCGCTTGCTGCCGCTCCAGGAGAGCAAAGGAAGCAGGTACCTCGGCCTGGGGGAGGACGCCCTGGAGCTGCCCCTGCAACGTCATATCCTGAAGGAGGGAGAAGCCTTCCTCCTCGTGACAGCCTCCCTGAAGCGCCTCGTGACGGAGCAGGGCCTCCGGGTGGTGATGGCCTCGCCCGCCAAGGAGGCGGCCCGCAAGCTCACCCTCCTGGCAGAGAACGAGCGGGCGTTCTCCGCCCTCCTGCTCGCTCTGCCCCAGGGCGGATAGGGCCATGCGAGTCCTGGGGATCGAGACCTCCTGCGACGAGACGGCGGTGGCCGTCGTAGAGGACGGGCGCCGCGTGCTCTCCAACGTGGTAGCATCCCAGGTAGAGCTTCACGCCCGCTACGGGGGCATCGTCCCCGAGGTCGCATCCCGCCAGCACATCCTCTCCATCGTCCCCATCTACCAGGAGGCCCTCCAGAAGGCAGGCGTGAACCAACAAGGCCTGGACGCAGTAGCGGTTACCATGGGCCCCGGGCTGGCAGGCGCGCTGCTCGTGGGGGCCAACTTCGCCAAGGGGCTCGCCTTCGCCCAGGGGCTTCCCTTCCTGGGGGTCAACCACCTGGAAGGGCATATCTACGCCGCCTGGCTGGAGGACATCCCGGACCCCGCAGTGGACCCCGGCTTTCCCCTTCTCTGCCTCATCACCTCCGGGGGCCATACAGACCTCATCCTCATGCGGAGCCACGGTGACTACCTGCTCCTGGGGCGCACCCGCGATGATGCAGCGGGAGAGGCCTTCGATAAGGCAGCCCGCGTCCTGGGGTTGGGCTTCCCCGGTGGCCCTGAGATCCAGCGGGTCGCAGCAGCGGCCTCAAAAGGAGAGCCTCTGCCGCGGCCAATGCTGCGGGAGACGCTGGACTTCAGCTTCAGCGGCCTGAAGACTGCCCTCCTGCGGCGTGCCCAGGAGCAGCAGGTCTATCCACCCTCCGGGGAGAAGCCCCCTGCCTCCCGGGTGGCAGGGCTTGCGGCTGGCTTTCAGGAGGCTGTCGTGGACGTGCTGGTGGAGAAGACGCTGGAGGCAGCCCGCCTGCACCAGGCGCGGGGACTGCTCATCGGCGGCGGAGTGGCGGCCAACGCCCTGCTGCGGCAACAGTTCCGTGCCCGCTCCCCCCTTCCTGTCCTGATCCCCCGCCCAGGGCTGTGCACCGACAACGGGGC
>JACQUN010000181.1 GCA_016210285.1 Chloroflexota bacterium | reverse complement strand
GAGTGGATCCACATTGAGCGGTACTGGGAGGGTGAGTACCCCAACGTCAAGGCCCGGTTCATCCCTATTCTCTGCCAGCAGTGCGAGAACGCCCCCTGCGAGCCCGTCTGCCCGGTCTATGCCACCTACCACAACAACGAAGGGCTCAACGTGCAGGTGTACAACCGCTGCGTGGGGACACGCTACTGCGCCGTCAACTGCCCTTACCAGGTCCGCTTCTTCAACTACTGGGAACCCGTCTGGCCGGAGAGCCTCCGGGAGCAGCTCAACCCCGACGTCACCGTGCGCAGCCGGGGCATCATGGAGAAGTGCACCTTCTGCGTGCAGCGCATCCGGCGGGCGGAGCGGGAGGCCAAGCGGGATGGCCGAATCCCCCAGGACGGCGACTTCCAGCCCGCCTGCGTCCAGGCCTGCCCCACCGGCACCCTGGTCTTCGGCAATATCCACGACCCCACCAGCCGCGTCGCCCTCCTGGCCAAGGACAAGCGGCGCTACCGCCTGCTGGAGGAGATGGGGACTGAGCCCAACGTTGTCTACCTGAAGAAGGTGGACCAGCACGCAAGGGTGGAGGAGCATGCAAAGGCATAGCAACCACCATGAGCCTCACGTCCTGACCCTGACACCGCGGGAGATAACAGAAGGCCTCCTGGGCCGGGTGTTCCGTGCCAGCCCTCGGTACTGGGTCGCGGTGGGCGTGCTGGGGTTCCTGGTGCTGCTCGGAATCATAGGGTTTGTCATCCGGCTCCAGGATGGTTTCGACCAGCGCGCCAAGTGGGGCTACCTGGCGGCGGCCTTCGCCTATCTCCTCACCACCGCCGGCTCAGCGCCCATGGTCTCTATCGCCACCAGGATGGTCAAGGCCCACTGGCGCCGCCCCCTGTCCCGAGCTGCTGAGCTCATGGCCGTGGTCGGCGTTTTCAACTTCCTGCTCCTGCTCCCCTTGCTGGCGGCCCTGCCTGCCCTGGCGGGGCGGAAGACTATCTGGACGCCCATCTTCTGGCTGGGGCGAGAGAGGCCGATCCCGCTGGGGGCCCCTGTCTGGTGGGATGCCCTGGCGGTCCTTTTCCTGGTGCTCTGCGGCCTGGGGCTGCTCTGGGCCGGAGCCCTCCCCGACCTGGCGGCCGCCGCGGGCCGCGGGACCGGGGTGCGCCGCAACCTGTGGGCCCGGCTGGCAGCACCGTGGAGAGGGACCCTTCGCCAGTGGCGCATTCTGGCAGCAGGCGTGGGCGTCCTGGGGGGCCTCTATTTTATGTTCCTCATCTTCACGCACTTCCTGGTCAGCGTGGACCTCGGCATGAGCCTGGTGCCCGGCTGGAAAGACGCCATCTTCCCCGCCTTCCACGCCCTCAGCGGCCTTCAGTCCGCCGTCGCGGTCACCCTGGTCACCCTCTTCTTCCTGCGCTACGTCGGCGGATACCGGGAGTACATCACCCTGGAACAGTTCTGGGGCCTGGCGAAGATCCTCCTGGCCCTCTCACTCCTCTGGTTCTACTTCTGGTGGGCCACCTTCATCACCTTCTGGTATGGCCGCAGCCCCGCGGAACAGAACCTCCTCAAGTACCTCATGTTCGAGTCCTACCGGGTCCCCTTCCTGCTGGCCTTCTTCCTGAACTTCTTGGTCCCCTTCCTCATGATGATCTGGAACCCCATCCGCGTGAGCATCCTGGGGCCAACCATTGCAGGGGCCTCTGTTCTCATTGGAACCTTCTTTGACCGTATCCGCCTGTATGTGGCCGCCTTCTCCATCGAGGGTGTCACCGCCCACCGCCTGGAGTTCGTCCCCCCAGCCCACCTGCCGGATGGCGCGGACATCCTCATGGTCATCGGGGCAATCGCGGGAGCTATTCTGGTGTACCTCCTGGCGCTGCGGCTTCTCCCCCCCATCTCCATCTGGGAGGTCAAGGAGGGTCTCCAGTACCAGGCGGTCCGCACCCTGGGACGCCTGCGGCTCAGGAGCCTGGGCAAGCCGGACTGAGACAACCCGACGCAAGACCCGCCGGATAAAGAGGAGCAGCGATGCAGGAACGCAAGACCCTGACCGTCGGTCAGATCAACCGGGACCTGCTGAGGCCAGTGCTGGCGACCCCCCTCTGGTTCTGGGCCGTCGCTGGCTTCCTTGTGACGGTTCTGGCCGCGGCCGGGGGCGCCGTGGGGTGGCTGGTAAACCACGGTGTAGGGGTTTTTGGCCTGAACCGTCCCGTCTTCTGGGGGTTCATGATCACCAACTTCGTCTTCTGGGTCGGCATCAGCCACGCGGGAGTCATGCTCTCGGCCATCCTGCGGCTGACCCAGGCGGAGTGGCGGCGCCCCATGGTGCGAGCAGCGGAGGTGCTGACTGTCTTCGCCCTGGCCACGGCGGCCATGTTCCCCGTCATTCACACAGGGCGGCCCTGGAGGGTGCTCTACTGGGTCTTCCCCTACGACTTCGGGCGCGGCATCTGGCCCAACGTGCGCTCGCCTCTGGTCTGGGACCCCAGCGCCATCTTCACCTACCTGACGGGGAGCAGCCTGTTTGTGTTTGTGACCCTGATCCCGGACCTGGCGGTGCTGCGAGACCGAACCACCGGGTGGCAGCACCGGTTCTACTCAGCCCTCTCGCTGGGATGGCGCG
>JACQUN010000178.1 GCA_016210285.1 Chloroflexota bacterium | reverse complement strand
GCCGACGAACTCCTCCATCCCCAGCGCCTTCATAAGGCGCTCGAAGGCACCCCGCGCGCCGGTGTGGGCCCAGAGGTGCTCGCCGTCGGCACACCTGAAGACGCGCACCATGCTGCGCGCCGGGCCGCGGGTAGCCGAAGGCGGAACCCTCTCCGCCCAGCTCCATCGGCTCATGGCCCGCGAAGCGTCGGCCAGGGAGGTGTCCACCTGCTGCCCAAGGCCGGTCAGCTCCCGCACGTGGAGGGCCGTAAGGATCCCGACGCAGGCCAGGAAGCCGCCGGCATAGCTGGGAGCGGCAAAGGCCATGTAGAGGGGGCCCGTACGGTGGCCCCCCTGGGCCCCCCAGCGCTGCCCCTGAAGCCCTGCACGGGCCTGCACCAAGCCATCGTAGGCAGGGCGGTCCCGCTCAGGGCCCTCCTGGCCGTAGCCCGTGAGGGAGCAGTACACCAGCCTTGGATACCGCTCCCGCAGGGAGGGGTAGTCCAGCCCCAGGCGGGCCAGGTAGCCGGGCTGGAAGGTCTCCAGCAGCACGTCGGCAGTATCTAGCAGGCGGAAGAGGACGCCTTTCGCCTGCGGGCGCCCCAGGTCCAGGGTGATGCTCTTCTTACCCCTGTTCCAGACATGCATGGCGGGCAATGTCTGGAAGGGGTCACCCCTGGGATGGCCGACCTGGAGGACCGAGGCCCCATAGTCAGCCAGGAGCATGGTGGCGATGGCGCCGGCCATGCCCCGGGAGAGGTCCACCACGGATACTCCTTCCAGGGGTGACGCCATGGAGGCCCTCCTTGGGGAAGCTTCAGAAAGGCTGGACGAGAGGCAGGGCCGGGCCATCCCTACCCCACCCCGCGCCACGCACTACTGGGTGCCGCTGCTACCGGGCAAGCTTGGCCTTGTCCGTTGGGTCGTACAGGCCGATGGACTTCTCGTACTTGGCCAGTTGCTCCTGGGGCAGGTACTTCTCCTCCCACTCCCGCACCTGCGGGAAGCCCACCAGGTCGAAGAGGCGCAGGCCACCCAGGGGATGGCTCTTGGTGCGCTCGATGAACTCCCGCTCCGCCTGAACGCCCCGCTTCTGGAAGTCCTGGAGGAAGTCCCAGGAGGCGATGATCCCAGGGAAGGCAGCCAGGCCCGGGTAGAAGGCCGCTGCCAGCCCCATCTTCTGCATCTCCGCCAGGGTGGGCTGCGGGTTGATGGCGATGAGGGTGGCAATCATGGGTCCTTCAAGCTCCCTGCGTGCGATCTTGACCTCCTCCAGGGACTGGGGGGCCTCAAAGTAGACCACGTCCACGCCAGCCTTTTTGTACGCCTTGAGGCGGGTGAGGGCCTCCTCGAACCCTCCACCCACGGCGGTGCGAGCATCGCAGCGGGCGATGATGACGAAGTCGGGGTCAAGCTCGCGCTTCGCGTCCACCGCGGCCCGGTACTTCCCTACCGCCTCCTCCAGGGGGATGATCTCCTTCCCCTTCACGAACCCGCAGCGCTTGGGGAAGGGCTGGTCCTCGATGTGGATTCCCGAGACGCCAGCCTGAATAAAGGCCTGGACGGTGCGGCGGACGTTGATGGCGTTGCCAAAGCCCTGGTCCGAGTCAGAGATGAGGGGGATGGTGATGGCGTTGGCCATGCGCCCGGCGTTCTGCACCATCTCTGTCATCGTGATAACGCCGGCGTCCGGCAGGCCCAGGACATGGGCCGAGGTGAGCGCCCCCGACATGTAGGCACACTCGAAGCCCGTAGCCTCCACCATCTTGGCGTGGAGGGCACACCCACCCCCGGCGATGACGAAGGTCTTGCCCCGGTGAAAGAGCTCCTGCAACCTGGTTGTCTTGTTCACAGGCACCTCCTCCCTAGTGGTTCTTTCAGAGGGAACTCTGGGGAACCTTCTCTTGAAGCAAAGGGTTCCACCCAGGCACTTCCCACGAACCTACAGGTCCCTACCCCCAAGGTCCTGCAGGAAGGCCCGCAACGCCTGCTCCCATCCTACGGGGTTGTCGCCGGGAACCAGGTGGCCAGCGCCCGGGACCTCCACCAGGCGCACCCCCGGAAGCGTCGCCTGCATCCGCTGGGCCACCTCCGGCGCCAGGATGTCACTTTCACCACCCCGGGCCAGCAGCACGGGGCAGCGGATGCTGCTCCACGCCTCCCAGGAGGATGGACTCGCCACCGCAGGCCGACGCGCCCGCCGGGCGGGGTCTCGAAGGACGCGGTCGTACTTCCAGGTCCAGCGCCCGCTGGGGAGCTGCTTCAGGTTGTGGCGCAGGCTGCCGCGGATCTGCCACTCCGGCCGCCGGAAGTTGTACTGCTTCGTCCGCTGCACGAACGCCTCAAAGGAGTCCAGCTCGTCGTCCTGTGTCACAAACTGCCCGATGCGCTCCGCCCCCTGGCGGCGGATCTCGGGGCCCACGTCCACCACCGCCAGCGCCCGCACCCGGTCGGGGTGCCCGGCAGCGAAGGTGTAGGCGTTGCGGCCACCCATAGAGAGGCCCACCAGGACAAAGCGGTCCATCCCAAGGGCGTCCACGAAGGCTGCGATGTCCCTCTGGTGCGCCTCGATACCATAGTCACCATCAGGGGCCCACTGGCTATCGCCATGCCCCCGCTGGTCCAGGGCGATGATGTGATAGCGGTCGCAGAAGGCCAGGGCGGTGAAGTCCCACATATGGGCGTTCTGGGACCCACCGTGGAGGCAGAGCATCCACGGCTTCCCGTCGCCGCCCCAGTCCAGGTAGTGCAGCCGCAGGCCGTTGGCGACCACGTATCGGTCCTGGGCCTCCCGGGGCTCGGCGACGGTGGTCCCGGAGAGCCGCGCCGCCTCAAGCAGATGGAGCCCGAAGTCCTCTGGCACAACTCCTCCTGCCATACAGAGAATCTGCCCTTCCCGCTGCGACACCCCCCCTTGCGGCGAGGGCAGCCTGCTCATTCCGGTGGCAGTGTAGAGCCCTGCCACCAGGGTGTCAAGAGAAAGCGGCGGAAAAGGCTTGCCTCTTCTGACAAAAGGTGCTACCGTGAGGGACGGTGGAAGGGAAGCGGCGATCGCTACGAAAAACGTTGTGCCTTCCCTCCACACACTCGGGCATCCTGTTCAGGAGGAGCGCAGTGGACGAGGTAAAGGTCCTGGTAGGCGGCGGCCTGATGCACGGCGCCGGCACCGACCCGGAGGTCTTCGAGATGGGGCTGGCCCTGGACCCCGACGTCATCGGGGCCGACGGAGGCAGCTCCGACCCCGGCCCCTACTACCTGGGCTCCGGGCGGGCCATGACCCACAAGGAGGGCCTGAAGCAGTCCCTGGCGACGATGATCGCGGGGGCGCTCCACAAGGGTATCCCTTTCCTGGTTGGCTCTGCGGGCATCGCCGGAGGCCGCGACCATCTCCGGCTCTATGAGGGCATCATACGGGAGATCGCTCGCGAGCAGGGCCTGCACTTCCGCCTGGCCCTGATAGACTCGGAGCAGGACAAGGAGTACGTCCTGCGGCGCTTGCGAGAGGGACGCACCCGCCCCCTGGGGCCCGTGCCACCCCTGACTGAGGAGGCCGTCCAGCGTGCAACCCATATCGTGGGGATGATGGGGCCCGAGCCCTACCAGCAGGCCCTGGCCCAGGGGGCCCAGGTGGTCATCGCCGGCCGCTCCAGCGACTCCGCCCTCTTCGCCTCGGTCCCCCTCAAGCAGGGCTATGACCCTGCCCTGTCCTGGCACATGGCCAAGACCATCGAGTGCGGCGCCATGATCGCCGAGCCGATGCCCGGGGTGACCACCGGCATCCTGGGCCGCGTCCGCCGAGACAGCTTCCAGGTGGAGCCCACCAACCCCGGGGGAATCTGCAATGTCCTGCGGGTCTCCTCTCACACCCTCTACGAGAACTCCAGTCCCATCCACCTCTACGAGCCCCCCGGTATGCTGGACACGTCCCAGGCGACCTACACCCAGGCCACGCCCAGGGCCGTCAAGGTCACCGGCTCCCGGTTCGTCCCCGCGCCGCACTACACCATCAAGCTGGAGGGGGCCGAGCTGGTGGGCTATCGCACCGTCACCATCGGTGCCACCCGAGACCCGGACCTCATCGCCCAGCTCGATGGCTTCTTCGCCACCGTGGAGGCCAGGGTGCGCCCCCAGGCGGCGGCGCAGGGCTTCAACCCTGAGGGGTTCCGCCTCCTCTTCCGTGCCTATGGAAGGGACGCCGTGATGGGCCCCTGGGAGCCCCAGCGCGACCACCTGCCCCACGAGGTGTGCATCCTGGCGGAGTGCATTGCCCCGGAGCAGCACACCTCCAGCGCCATCATGAACATGGTCCACGGGGCGCTGCTGCACACCCCCTACCCAGGGCGACTGTGCAGCGCGGGAAACATGGCCTTCCCCTACTCCCCCCACGACATCGATGCGGGGCCGGTGTACCGCTTCAACATCTGGCATCTGGTGGAACCCGACGACCCCCTGGAGATGTTCCGCATCCAGACAGTCAACCTGTAGCTGCGGGGGATAGTCATGGCAAAGCTACGCAATCTGGCAGGGGTCATCCGAAGCAAGAACTCCGGCGCCTTTGAAATCACCTTCGACATCATGTTCAAGGACGAGGCGACCTTCCGGCGGGTGCAGCAGACGGGGGTCATCAACCCCATGCTCTTCGCCCGCCTCTACCAGGTGCCGGAGGCCCAGTGCAACTTCGTGGAGTACCCACGGGGGCTGGCCTTCAAGTGCACCATCCCGCGCCCCATCCCATCCGGCGACCTGGGGGATAGCGATGTCTATGGGGCCCAGCAGCACGCCCCCCTGCTGGATGTGGAGGTGCCTCTGGAGGCCTAGGGCCCAGCTTCAAAGAGGCGCTGTCGGCACCTTGCCCTTGTTCTCGTCATGGCGAGCTTGTGGAAGGACAAGCTCAGCAATACCTGCGCTACTTCTGGGCCCGGTAGCCGGGATTGGCGAGCCTAAGGGGGGATAAGCCGGGCAACACCTGCAGTACTCCGGAGAAAGAAGCGGTGATTTGCAGGTTGCGGTTAACTGAACCGTCAGTGCCGACAGGTCTCAGAACAGCCCCACATCGCAGTCTATCTGTCGCAAGCGATCGTCTCGTATAGTCAGCCCCCTCAGTGAAACCGACTAGCTCCGGGCAGGTCGTCGCTCAGCAGTATAATGCGGTATCAAGCGACTCGCAGTTTTCCTCCAGGAGGGAGCTAAGTGGCACAAGATGAGCAGCAACTCAAAGGTTTGCCTAGTTCTAACCAAGTGTTGAAAACTTCACGAGACCCGGCATCCCTCGCGACCTTGGGTAACGCCGCAGTGCGCTACGTGATGCGCAACCCGTATCAGTACGATCAGAAATGGATTGAGCGTTTAGCAAAGGCTGTTGGAGCCTTGAAGGACACGATTGAGTCTGGGAAGCCGCCTAATAGTGCTATCGCTGAATTAATGCTTGTGCTTTCGAGACCGCAGGATAGGCCAATGTCCCGCACAGAAATAGAAATTGCGGGTATAAACGAACCGTCCGCAGATGAAGTGGAGGCGTGGGTATGGGGTGGCGACATGGCTGAAACGACCCGTTTATTTATGGCTGCAGCAGTTTCCGCTGCTTTGTCCTGGCTTGCATTCGCCGTAGTGACTTATGGGCTGGAATCGCCTGGAACGCTCGCAACACTTATATTCATCTCTCTCGGGAGCGTAGCCTTGGCCGCAGCGTCAGGCATTCTTGGCAAAGGTCTGTACAGACAATACGTTGCGCGGCCCTACCTCTCATGGAAGGACAGAAGCGGCTACCCGGAAGCAACGATAGAAAGAAACGCAGAGCACTTCAGGAAGACTTTGAGGTTCTGGTACGTGTACACCGGAGGCGGAGTGTTCCTAGCAGCCAGCGTCGGATTGGCAATAGTCTTAGGCAAGAACCTCCTATCTGACATTGTGAGTGACTACGCCCCAGTGCGACTAGCCATGTTAAGCTCAGTTGCCCTGGGGCTTGTTCTATCTGCTCTTGGGGCGTGGCCAATAGTACGACGTGTAATCGCCATGGCTGAGGCACAAAGCCGACTGGGTAGAGCCAAGTATCTATCGTCACCACGGATATTGCTGACGTTGTTGCCTCTACTCACAGGAGCAGTGTCTGTTCTAATCAACTGGCTCTTTCGGTAACCCGGTAGTGGAACCGGACCGGACTTAGAGTCCCCCTAAGGTCTCCCAATACCCTTAAGCTTGCCAATACCTGCAAAGCTGAGCGGGGTAGGCTCGCAAAGTTAAATGTTCTGACGTGCTTTAATGAACCCTGAGCGGGGCAGGACTGGCCGCCCCTTCCACAGGCGCGGGGCATCCGTTATGATGTCACCAGACCCTTTCAAAGGGGGCGTTCTATGCCGAAAGCCTTGGCGAACGGGGTCAACCTCTACTACGAGGAACACGGAAGCGGCCTCCCCTTCCTCCTGCTCCACGGCTTCGCCGGCACCACGGCCATGTGGAAGACCCAGGTCCCTGCCCTCTCCCAGAGGTGTCGCTTCATCACGTACGACATGCGGGGCCACGGGCAGTCGGACGCCCCGGCAGACCCGGAGCGCTACTCCATGCCCCTTGCGGTGGAGGACCAGCACCAACTCCTCCGCCACCTGGGGGTGAGGCAAGGCATCATCGGCGGCCTCTCCCTGGGGGGCGTCGTCGCCATGAACTTCTATCTTGGGCACCCTGAGATGTGCAAGGCCCTCATCCTGTGTGACACCGGCCCTGGATACCGTAACCCGGGGCGCCACGCCCAGTGGCAGGCGGTCCGACGGCAGGTCTCGAAGCTCCTGGAGGAGGGTGGCATTGAGGCGTTCCTCCAGAGCCCTCACGCCCGGGACGACTACTACACCACGCCGGACCTCATGCGCAGGCACAACCCCATCGGCCTCTCCAACGTCAACAAGCGGGTGATGTACGACGTCCCCATGCTCCCCATTGAGGCCATCAAGGTGCCCACCCTCATCATCTGCGGAACAAGAGACGGCAACTTCATTGCTCCCTCCCTCTACATGCACCAGCACATCCCGGGAGCACAGCTCGCCTTCCTCCCTGGCGCGGGCCACGGCTCCAACGTGGACCAGCCAGAGATGTTCAACAAGGTGGTGCTGGACTGGCTGGCAGAAGTGGGGATAACCTAGGTGAAGCCCCCTCAGTCCAGGTCTGGGCGCCCCTCTTCGCCAGGAAGGGTCCCCAGAACCCCTCCAGTGGCCGCGTTCGGGCTCGTCCCTACCCTGTTCCTGAGCATGGTGTTGGCCGCCGCCTGCAGCACCCCGGCCAGCCCTCCACCCACTTCAACGCCGACTCCAACCCCTGCCCCGACGGCTGCACCCCCTTCTCCAACCCCAGAACCTTCGCCGACCGCCACGCCAGCACCCCCCTACGTCGCCATCAACGGGCATCGCTTCCGCCTGGAGGTCGCGGACACCGCAGAGGAGCGGACCCGCGGCCTGATGGAGCGGGCATCCCTCCCCAGGGACCAGGGGATGCTCTTCGTCTTCGATGCACCCAGCCGCTGGTCCTTCTGGATGAAAAACACCCTGGTCCCTCTGGACCTCCTCTTCCTGGACCCCTCCGGCGTCATAGTGGACATTCAGACCATGCTCCCGGAGCCGGGGAAGCCGGATGCTGAGCTCAGCATCTACACCGCCCGCGGCACCGCCCTCTACGCTCTGGAGATCAACGCAGGACTGGCCCAGGAGCTCGGCGTGAGTGTCGGGATGCGGGCAGACCTCCGGCTCAGGTGACCATGGCGTGAAGGTCCTCATCGCACCGCAGTCCTTCAAAGGCAGCCTGTCGGGGATGCAGGCTGCCTTGGCCATGGCCGAGGGGGTTCGGCGCGTCTTCCCAGCCGCCGAGCTGGTCACCCTCCCCGTGGCCGACGGCGGCGACGGCACACTGGACGCCCTGGTGGAGAGCACCGGGGGGCGCTATCACCAGTCCCAGGTTTCAGGGCCTCTGGGGGAGCGGGTGACCGCCCGCTGGGGCGTCATGGGTGACGGGCGCACCGCAGTGATTGAGAGCGCCCAGGCCTGTGGCCTTGTGCTGGTCCCCCCTGAACGGCGCGACCCGTTGGTGACCACGACCTACGGGGTGGGGGAGTTTATCCGACATGCCCTGGACCAGGGGTATCGCCGCTTCATCATTGGAGTGGGCGGCAGCGCCACCAATGAAGGTGGCGCGGGCATGGCCCAGGCCCTGGGGGTGCGCCTGCTGGATGCCGGCGGCAACCACCTGCCCAGGGGGGGCCTCGCCCTCCTTAGCCTGGAGCGGGTTGACTGCGCCGGGCTCGACCCCCGCATCCCGCAGAGCGAGATCATCGTGGCGGTGGACGTGACCAACCCCCTGTGCGGGCCCCAGGGTGCAGCCCGCACCTACGGCCCTCAGAAGGGGGCGACGCCAGAGGTGGTGGAGCTGCTGGACAGGGGGCTGGAGCGCCTGGCCTACGTGGTGCGCCGCGACCTGGGGGTGGAGGTGAAAGACCTCGCCGGCGCAGGGGCGTCTGGCGGCCTGGGGGCAGGGCTGGCCGCCTTCCTGGGGGCACGGCTTCAGCCGGGGGCGGACCTGGTATGCGAGACCCTCCATCTGGATGAACACCTGGAAGGGGCTCACCTAGTGCTGGTGGGTGAGGGGCGCCTGGACTGGCAGACCGCCTTCAACAAGGCCCCGGTGGCCGTGGCCCGCCGCGCCAGGGCCAGGGGGATCCCCGTCATCGCCATCGCCGGCTCCCTGGGGCCAGGCCACCAGGAGGTGCACCAGCACGGTATAGACGCCGCGTTAGCTATTGTCCCAGGGCCTATGCCTCTCGAAGAGGCCATGCGCCAGGCCGCCCCGCTGCTTGCAGAGGCGACGGAGCGGGCGCTGCGACTGGTGCGGATAGTCTGGCACTCACAACGTTAAGGGGTCATGCCCGTCTGAACCCACGCGCTCTCGCACGAAGGCCAGGATGTGTTCTGCCATTCCAGTGGCTCTGGTTGCATCCTCCTGGTCAAAAGCCTCCGCCGGGATGGTGCCTGGGAGGCTGTTGGGATAGCGAGTTGTCATGTAAAACTTGTCCAGGGACGCAGCCTTTCCCCGCAGAGAACCGAAAGCAGGGTCATATTCCGCTGCCCGCTGGCATAACTCGGATACCGAGTGGCCCCAGATGGTGTCAACCTCCTGGGCGTACAGGAACGCCTTGACCGCCTTCTCCGCGGCCTGCTGAGCCAGGAAGCAGGCCACGTTGTAGCGGCTCCCTTGCTGCATATAGCGGGCATCGTCCAGGTCCCGCTCCGCCTGGCGCAGCCAGCGCAGGCCCTCAGCCTTGGGCTCTGGCCTCATAGACCACCCTGCCTTCTCGTATCGCCTGCCTCACAAAGGAGCTTTCGCGCACCATCTGCTCCAGCTCCTGCGGGGTGTAGATAAAGAGGTCTGTGGCCACGCGGATATCCAGCTCCTGGATAAAGTGGTCTGGCCGGTCCAGGAAGCGAGTGGTTGTCTGCTGGACAATCAGCAGGTCAATATCGCTGGCCGGGCCAACCCTCCCCGTTGCCAGAGACCCGAAGAGGATGACCTTCTTCACGTCCTGAAGGCGAGGGAGCACCTCCAGGTAGCGGGCCAGCTCCGCCTCCAGCAGTTTCTTGCGCTCCTCAGAGAGACATGTCAGCACCGGCACAGGACTGCACTCCTCAAGGGGAACCTTTCCATCGGATGAGGAGTTCCCCCTGTTGCTCACGGCGCGATCAGCACCAGGTGGACCTCTTTGGGCCCGTGGACGCCCACCACGATGGTCTGCTCGATGTCCCCGGTGCGGCTGGGGCCGCTGATGAAGCTCATGTAGCTCCCCATCTCACCTTTCAGAAAGGCCCCTTTCCGCAGGGCCAGCAGGTCGTCCAGGGACTCCACCACCTGCTCGGCCTCCACCAGAGCCAAGTGGACGGGAGGCGCCAGGGAGACCAGGCGGCTGACCCCTCGGCGAGGCAGGATGACCGCCGTGGCCGTCTCGGCGATGACGTAGTCCACGCCGGTGACCCCCAGGTCTGCCCGGAGGGCGGCCTGCCGCAGGGCCTCCCGCGAAGCCAGGGGGTCCTTGGCATCGTAGGCCATCACGACCGTCTGGATCCCGCGAGCCGCCAGGAAGGAGTCCACCAGGACTCGACCCAAGACCTCATGGGTTGAGCGGACTACCTGCCGCGCCCCCAGGGTTTCCGCGAGGGTGATGACCACCCCCACCGCGTCCATATGGCTGGCGACACGATGGAACTTCCAGCCCTGAAGCCCAGCCATGCGCTCCAGCAGGGCCAGGATTTCCCCCTGTGGCGGCCCTGTCCTCTGGCGCGCCGGCTGGGCTGCCTCAGCGGACAGGGGAGCCGAAGCGTGGGCGGGAGCAGGCGCATCACGGCGCCCCGCTTCCGTGGCCTCGCGAACGGCCTTCAGAAACCCCTCGCGGCTCGCCATCACCCTCTGCTCTTCTGGAGCCTCTGCCACCGCTGCCGGAAGGACTGGGCAGCCACGGGGGGGAAGTCGCGGGTGCGTGTCCAAGCGGAGAGGGGGGGTGGCAGCCGGGTGATCCGCCCGCTCCGCAGCAGAGGCCGCTGCAGCATGGATGCGGCGAGCCCAGCCAGCCGGAAGGCCCAGGGAGCACCGACGACAAGGCGCCAGGCCCGCATGGACAGCGCCTCTATCATGCTGCCCTTGCGGTTCTCCTTGCTGCCCTGGGCCAGGTCGGCCCGGAGCCGCAGCAGCATATGCGGGATGTTGATCCGGACCGGACAGACCTCGCGGCACGCCCCGCACAGGCTGGACGCGAAGGGTAGGTCCTTCGCCCCGGGCAGGCCCACCAGCATGGGGGTCACGACAGCCCCGATGGGCCCGGGGTACACCCAGCCGTAGGCGTGGCCACCCACCTTGCCATACACCGGGCAGACGTTCAGACAAGCCCCGCAGCGGATGCAGGAGAGCGCCTCTCGCAGCTCAGGGTCGGCCAGAATGCGGGAGCGGCCACCGTCCAGGATGACCAGGTGGAACTCCTCCGGGCCGTCCTCATCCTCCTCCCGCCGAGGCCCGGTGACGAAGGTAACATAGCTGCTGATGCGCTGCCCGGTGGCGGCCCTGGTCAGGAGCCGGAGGAGGACCCCCAGGTCTTCCAGACGCGGGATAACCTTCTCCATCCCCATGACCGCCACGTGGACCCTGGGCAGCGACGTGCACATGCGCCCGTTGCCCTCGTTGGTGACGATGGCGATGGTCCCGGTCTCCGCCACGGCGAAGTTGACGCCCGTGATGCCCATGTCAGCGGCAGCGAACTTCTCCCTCAGCACCTGGCGGGCCTGCCCTGCCAGGGCGGGGATCTCCACCTGGCGGGGGACGCCTAGCTTCTGCACGAAGAGGTCTGCCACATCCTCTTTGGACTTGTGGATGGCCGGCGCGATGATGTGGAACGGCTTCTCCCCTGCAAGCTGGATGATGTACTCCCCGAGGTCAGTCTCCACTGCCTCCACCCCCGCCTCTTCCAAGGCGCGGTTCAGGCCCAACTCCTCTGATACCATGGACTTGCCCTTGATGACGGAGCGCACGCCGTGAAAGCGGGCCACCTGTGCAATGTAGTCGTTCGCTTCCCTGGCGTCCCTGGCAAAGAAGACCTTCCCGCCTGCTTTCTCCACATTGTCAGCCAGTTGCCCCAGGTACATGTCCAGGCGCTCAAGGGTGCGCTGCTTTATCGCCCGCCCCTGCTCCCGCAACTGCTCCCACCGCTCCGGCGTAATCTCGGCGATGGCGGCGGTGCGCCCCTCGTGGAAGTGGGCCAGGCGGCGCAGGGCGGTCTGGATCTTGGGGTCCTGGACTGCCTCGAGGGAGGCACGGGAGAAATCCCGGGTCTTCACCTCAGCCACGCCTGGCCTCCAGGCCCCGGGCCAGGAGCTGGGCGATATGCAGCGCCTCCACCTTGACCCCCTGGCGGCTCAACGCCCCTGCGATGTGCATGAGGCAACCCGAGTCTGTGGCCACCAGCACCTCGGCGCCGCTCTTCCGAAGGTTATCCACCTTGTCCTGGAGGATGGCCGTGGAGATCTCGGGATACTTGACGGAGAAGGCGCCGCCGAAGCCGCAGCAGGCCTCATGGTGATCAAGCTCCACGAGCTCCACGCCCCGAACGGCCCGCAGGAGGTCGCGGGGCTCCTGGGCGATGCCCAGCTCCCTCAGGGCGTGGCAGGAGTCATGGTACGCCACCCTGAGGGGTTGGGGAAGGGCCGCCCCGATGTCGGCCACCTTGAGCACCTTCACCAGGAACTCGCTGAACTCGTAGGTGCGGCCTGCCAGGGCGGCCGCCTCCTGCTGGAAGGCAGGCTCGTCGCGAAACAGCTCGGGATAGAAGACCCGCACCATGCTCGCGCAGGAGCCCGAGGGCGCGAGGACATAGGCGCTGTCCTTGAAGACCTTGAGGAAGCGACGGGCCACGGCCAGGGCCTCGTAGCGGTGGCCGGAGTTGAAGGCTGGCTGGCCGCAGCAGGTCTGGCCCGGGGGGAAGTCCACCCCCACCCCCAGGTGGCGCAACACCCTGACCACGCTCTCCCCAACCTGTGGGAAGAACTGGTCCACCAGGCAGGTCACAAAAAGGGAGACCCTGGGAGCTGCCATAGGACACACCCCTCGGCGAGCCTACGTTACCAGAGGAGATGAGGGATGGCAAGAGCGGAGCTGGGGGATAGCGTTGCCTCTCAGGTGGCGGGGGTGGCCGCGCACATGCCTTGAAGCCACAACAGGGACCTAGCTCTCCAGGAGCCGCACGAACTCGTCGAAGGGGACCGCAGGGAGGGTCTCATAGCGGACATGGCCCCGGGCGCCCTCCCGCGCCATGAACTGGAGCGCCTTGCGCTCGTCGGGGAAGTCGAGGATGACCAGGTAGTCGTAGCCGCCCAGGAGTGCGTAGCTGGCCACTACTTTACCCCCCGCCTGCTCGACCCGCCGCACCGCCTGATTGTGGCGCGTCGCCAGGTTCTCCAGATGCCGTATACCCTCGTCGGTGGACTTCCCCAGGGCAACAAAGAGAGGCATCCTGCACCTCCTGTCCGGCCACCCCCGCCTCAGCTATTGTAGCATGGTCGCCTCGGTGTTGCGCCGCGTGGCCCCAACGCTCCTCCTGGGTGGGTTCTGGCACGTGAGTGTCCAGGGTGAGGGAGGGTCAGCAAGCGGCAAGGAGGCAGAGCCAACACGAGCACGTGAACTGCGGAACGAGGCACGCCTTGGCGGGAGCGGGAGGGAGTCGAACCCACCTACCCCGGTCCACGGGGCACAACGGATTTGAAGTCCGCGAGAGCCACCGGGCCCCATCCACTCCCGTGCGGCGGAACGGCGTCCGCCAAGACCTTCCACCACAGCCTTCAGGCTGCGGGATAATGCCCCCGCCCCCAGGCGGGGGTCTGAAGTCTGGGACTACGCCTTGCTCAGGACACCCTCCAGACGCCGCTTCAAGGCGCCCTTGGGCACCGCCCCCACCACCTGGTCTACGGGCTTGCCGCCCCGAAAGATGAGGAGGGTGGGAATCCCACGGATGCCGTAGTCGGCAGCGAGCTTCGAGTTGACGTCCACGTCCAGCTTGGCAAACTTGACCTTGCCGTCGTACTCTTTCGCTAGCTCCTCAACAATAGGAGCGATGAACTTGCACGGCTGGCACCACTCAGCCCAGAAGTCCACCAGCACCGGCACCTCTGCCTTCAAGACCTCCGCCTCGAAATTGGCATCGGTCACCTCAATCGGCTTCGCCATGAACACTCCTCCATAGGGGGTATTTGACAAGTTATGTCAACATCCCGTCGTCTGCGCCCTTCGACTGATCGCCCCACTCCCTCCTGGATGCCTCGCCGCGCCCGTCGGCGCACCCCAGGGCGCCTTATAAGTGTACGGAACGAGGGCTCCACCCGTCAATGAGCGCCCCCTGGGACCGGGGCCGACGCTCTTTCCAACGCCTTCCGAAGGTACTGCCCGGTGAAGGAGCCCTCGCACTCGGCCACCTCCTCCGGGGTTCCGGTGGCGATGACGTAGCCGCCCCGGTTGCCAGCGCCGGGGCCCAGGTCAACAATCCAGTCCGCGTTCTTGATGACGTCCAGGTGGTGCTCGATGACAATGACCGTGTTCCCTGCGTCCACGAGGCGGTGCAGGACCCGGAGCAGAGCGGCCACATCCTCAAAGGAGAGGCCCGTGGTAGGCTCGTCGAGCAGATAGAGCGTCCTCCCTGTGGCGCGGCGCGAGAGCTCTGTGGACAGCTTGACGCGCTGGGCCTCCCCTCCGGAAAGGGTCGTGGCAGGCTGGCCCAGCCTGATGTACCCCAGCCCCACATCCTTCATGGTCTGAAGCCTGGCACGCATGCGGGAGAAGTTCCAGAAGAGCTCCAGGGCCTGGTCCACCGTCATGCTCAGCACGTCGGCGATGGTGGCCCCGTGGAACTTCACCTCCAGGGCCTCCCGGTTGTAGCGCATCCCTTTGCACACCTCGCAGGGGACCGTCACGTCCGGGAGGAACTGCATCTCAATCTGGATATAGCCACCCCCCTGGCACGCCTCGCAGCGCCCTCCTTTCACATTGAAAGAGAAGCGGCCTGGGGTGTACCCGCGCATCCTGGCCTCCGGCAGCTCGGCAAAGAGCTCCCGGATGGGGGTGAAGGCGCCGGTGTAGGTGGCAGGGTTGCTCCGGGGCGTCCGCCCGATGGGGGACTGGTCTATGTTCACCACCTTGTCAACATGCTCAAGCCCCTGGAT
>JACQUN010000177.1 GCA_016210285.1 Chloroflexota bacterium | reverse complement strand
GTGGGCCAGCTTGATGAGGTCGTCGGTGGCGTCGCCCATCGCGGAGCAGACGACCACCACCTGGCTCCCCTTGTTCCGGGTCGCGGCGATGCGCCCCGCCACATGCCGGATCTTGTCCGCATCCGCCAGGGAGCTGCCCCCGTACTTCTGGACAATCAGTGACACGGCTATTCCTTCTCCTCGACCCTGTGTTGCCCCGCCCGGAGACGGGCACGGCATCACTCCTTCGCCACCACGTGTGCGCCCTGGGAGACCGGCTGGGTCACGCGCACCGTGCCAGATACACCCGCTTGCCTGGCGACCTCCTCCATCTCCAGACCAACAGTCATCTCCCTGCCCCTGGTCATGGCCAGGATGCTGGAGCCAGCACCGGAAAGAAAGGCCCCCAGGGCCCCGGCATCCAGCGCAGCCCGGAAGATGAGCTTCATGGACGGGAAAAGAACCTGGCGGGCGGGCTGGTGCAGGCGGTCCTGGGTGGCCAGGGACAGGCTCTCCAGGGTGCCCGTCGCCAGGGAGCTCACCAGCAGCGCCACCCGCGACAGATTATAGACGGCATCCTCGCGGCTGACCTCCCTGGGGAGGATGGCCCTCGCCTGGGCTGTTGGCATCCCCTGGTCAGGGATAAAGAGGACCGCCTTCAGGTCAGCGGGAAGGGGGACCGAGGCGGTGAGGATGTCATCCCCTTCGCGCAGGACAATCTGACAGCCGCCCAGGAGGGCTGCGGCCACGTTGTCGGGGTGGCCCTCCATCGCCGTGGCGAGATGGAGAAGCTGTTTCTGGGACAGGGGCTCATCGCAGAGGGCGTTGGCGGCCAGGAGCCCACCTACAATGGCTGCAGCGCTGCTGCCCAGCCCTCGGGCCAGGGGGATGCTATTGCGACATGAGAGGGCCATCTCAGGCATGGGTCGCCCGGTAGCCTGAAAGACGGAGGCCACCGCCCGGAACACCAGGTTGTCCTGGCTACGGCTCAGGGTGTCGGCCCCCTCCCCGTAGAGCACGATCCCCCTGCGGCCCACCTCCAGGCGCACCAGGTTCCACAGGTCCAGGGCCATTCCAAGACAGTCAAAGCCAGGGCCCAGGTTGGCGGTCGTGGCAGGGACCTTTATTTCAACCCGCTTGAACATGCTCACCCCATCCGTATAGCAGGCCCCACGGCGGGTCTCCGCACAGCCTCACGCAGTGAAGCACCACGAAAAACCCCTGCCGGGGTTCGGAATCACCGGCGGCGCTCCCGCAGCTCCTTCCACACCTCCTCGGGTGTCAAGCCAACGCCTGCCAGGAGCACCAGGGCATGATAGAAGAGGTCCGCCATCTCCTTGGGAACCTCTGACTTCTGCCCCTGGGCCGCTGCCAGGGCCGACTCCCCGGCCTCCTCGATGACCTTCTGGGCGATGCGGCCAACCCCTTCCTGGAGGAGCCGGGTGGTGTAGCTGCCGGCAGGCATGTCCCGCTGGCGCTCCTTGATGACCGAGAAAAGCTCGTCCAGGATGCCTGGGCCTCGCTCCTGGCGCTGGAATGGGGGGGCCTCGGTGACCGGGGTGAAGAAGCAGGTGGGGTTGCCAGTATGGCAGATCGGTCCGGTAGGCTCCACCTTCAGCAGCAGCGTATCACCATCGCAGTCGGCCCAGGCCGACTGGATGCGCATGTAGTTGCCTGAGACCTCCCCCTTGTGCCACAGGTCGGCGCGGCTGCGGCTGTAGAACCAGACGTCGCCCCCCTCCAGGGTGCGCTTCAGCGCGCCCGGAGACATGTACCCCAGCATCAGCACCTGCCCGGTGCGGGCATCCTGGGCGATGGCGGGGACTAGGCCCCTCTCGTCGAGCTTCAGCATCGTCGTCTCCCTCATTGGCCTTGGCAGCTCGAGCCAATCCATCGGGGCTCTGCTGGCTTCCCCACCGCAGCCTGATGGCGAGGGCATAGACTGCAAACTCTTTGCCATGCCCTGCCCTTCAGGGTGGGGTAGGGATTCAACAGAGCCCCCCTTCAGTCAAGCCCCAGCAGGCCCAGCAATCCCCGCAGGTCCTGCACCTCTGCATCAGGCTGCGGCAGCCCTGGGTCAGTGGCCAGCCCCCTTCGATTGGCCCATACTGCTTTCATCCCCACCAGCTTGGCTCCCAGGACGTCCTCATGGAGGGTGTCGCCCACCTGAACGGCCTCCCCTGGCGCCACCCCCAGGCGCTCCAGGACGGAACGGAAGGGAGCAGGGTGAGGCTTGTAGGCCCTGGCCTCCTCCGATGTGATGGTGACGTCAAACCGGAGGTCATGCCGCCGGAGGAGAGGGTAGAGAAAGTCCTTGTCGGCATTGGAGAGAACGCACAGGCGCCAGCGACCGTCCAGCCGCGCCAGCACATCCTTCGTCTCAGGGTAAAGATCCCGGCAGCCCAGGGATTCGATGCTCATCTGGGCTGCCGCCGCGGCGTCCCCGGCCAGGCCCAACTCGTCGAAGGTTCGGCGGAAGCAGTCGGTCCATGCCGTGCGATAGGAAACAAACGGGGCGGCCTGCTCCGGAGCCTCAAGGTTGACGCGTGCACGTCGAAACCCCATCTCAATGGTCTTCCAGCGCTCCCACAGCACCTGCGGTGAGACGTCCAGGCCCTGGATACGGCAGAGGTCGCCAAAGAGTCCAACCCACAGGGCTGTCTCATTGCGGGCCAGGGTGTTGAACATATCGAAGACAACGGCTTTGACCTGCAAATCCAGCAACCTCAAACGGCTGGCAGCGCCGACAGGGGCCTCACTGGGATACCCCGCTGCGCCAGATACTCCTTGGCCTGGGCGATGCGGTACGTCCCGTAGTGGAAGATGCTCGCTGCCAGCACAGCGTCCGCCTGGCCAGCAGTGACCGCCTCATACAGGTGCTCCAGGGTTCCCGCACCCCCGCTGGCGATAACGGGCACTGGCACCGCCTCAGCCACGCTCCGGGTCAGCTCCAGGTCGTAGCCCTGCCCATGCCCATCGCAGTCCATGCTGGTCAGCAGGATCTCCCCGGCCCCCAGCTCCGCCACGTGGCGAGCCCACTTCACCGCATCCAACCCTGTCGCCTGGCGTCCACCGTAGATATAGACCTCCCAGCGGGAGTCCCCGGCAAGGCCCAGGCGCCGACGCCCCGCCGATTTCACGGCTCCAGGGGCGACCCTGCGGGCGTCCACAGCGACGACGATGCACTGGCTCCCGAAGTGCCTCGACGCCTCGCGGACCAGGCGGGGAGCCAGGACTGCGGAGGTGTTGAGGGAGACCTTGTCCGCCCCAGCTTCCAGCATGCGCCGGATGTCCTTCACGGAGCGAAGGCCGCCTCCCACCGTCAGAGGGATGAAAACCTGCTCGGAGACCCGCTTCACCACCTCCACCATGATATCACGGGCATCGGCGCTGGCGGTGATATCCAGGAAGACCAGCTCGTCGGCCCCCTCCCGGTCGTAGAAGGCTGCCAGCTCCGCGGGGTCGCCAGCATCCCGCAGATTTACGAAGGAGACACCCTTGACCACGCGGCCCCGGTCCACGTCCAGGCAGGGGATGATGCGCTTGGTGAGCATGGCTACCCTGCTGACTCGTGAGCCAGGCAAGAGTGCACGGCGAGGCCGAGGCTGTCGGCAGGGTGCACAGAGGTCTCGCTCATGGAGTGGGACAGAGCCATGCCGAACTGCACCCTATTTCCTGAGGATGACCAGATAGTGCTTGCCATTGATGTCCCGCTTCTCGCTGAAGCGGAACCCCGCCTCCCTGGCTGCCTTCTCTGCCTCCTCCTCACCCACACGCTCCTCCAGCGGCGGGCCATCTGGGGTCTCCCGCTTGTACCACTCCAGAACGGCGACCCACCCTCCCCGCTTCAGCAGGCCGTGAACCACCTGAAGGAAGCGGACCCGCTCCTTCACTGCATGGAGGGTGAAGGGAAGTATGGCCCCATCCAAAGCCTCTGCCTTGAGGGGTATGCTGCACTCCTCGGCGTGGATAAGCTCGACGTTGGTAAGGCGTAGCTCCTGGAGGCGCTTCCTCAGGCTTTCAAGGTGCTCTGCCTGGCTGTCCATGGCGTAGACCTTGCCATCGAAGAGGTACTTGGCAAAGGGGACCGTGAAGGAGCCGGAGCCGCAAAAGATGTCAGCCACCACGTGGTAGGGGCGGATAGGGATGACGGCGATAACCCGCATGGGGTCCAGGAACTCCCCTCCCTCTGCGGCCAGCACCGTCTCCTTGCTGCCCTCGGGTTTGGCCTTGGGGCTCGTTGTGGTCATGGCGCCTCCTCAGCAAGCCTCTGCGCCCGGACGAGGCCACGCAGCGCCCGCTCCTCATCAGTATAGCGGCAGGTGGGGTGAGCGTGTAGCAGAGGCAAAGCAGGAAAGACGCACACCCCAGGGGGCGAGCCCAGCGGCCTCCCCGCGCGGACAGGCTGGCACACCCCCGTAACTCGAACCTGAAGGGGCCAGGCGTGTTCAGAAGGCAGGAGCGGCAACCGCTGCAATGGCCTCCTGCAGCCCTATGGAGCCGGTGTACAGGGCTCGCCCCACGATGGCCCCTTCCACTCCCAGGGCCGCCAGGCGGACCAGGTGCTCTACCGAGGCGATCCCGCCGGCAGCGATGACAGGGAGCCCACTCTCAGCCACCATCTCGTCAATGGCCGCGAAGTTGGGCTCGGTCAGGGTGCCATCGCGTGCGATGTCGGTGTAGATGAGCCGGCGTACGCCCAGGCCGGCCATCGCCCTGGCTAGATCCTTCGCACTGATGTCCGAATGCTCCTTCCACCCCTGGAGGGCAACCCTTCCGTCCCTGGCATCCACAGAGACCACCACCACCTCGGGGCCGAAGAGATCCACCATCTGGGAAATCAGGTGCGGCTCCCTCACCGCCGAGGTGCCCAACACCAGGCGCCGAACGCCGAAATCCAGCGCCCGCCGGGCGACCTCCAGGCTCCGGATGCCTCCCCCCAACTGGACAGGTATGTTCAGGGCAGCGGCGACACCCTTGACCACCTCAAGATGAACAGGGTGCCCGGCAGCAGCGCCGTCCAGGTCCACAATATGAAGCCAGCGGGCGCCCTCCCTCTGCCAGCGGAGTGCTACCCCAAGCGGGTCGTCGGAGAAGACCTCCTCCTGGCCCAGGTCGCCCTGGTAGAGGC
Organism: Chloroflexota bacterium; assembly: GCA_016210285.1. The sequence continues at coordinate 2,804 of JACQUN010000177.1, read as the reverse complement.
GTACGCACCGCCCGCCTTTGAGGTCAAGGGCAGGGATAACCTCCACTTATCTCCGCTCCCCCTGTGCGAACCGCAGAAAGTTCTCGTACAGCTTGAGCCCCAGGGCACCGCTCTTCTCCGGGTGAAACTGGGTGGCAACCAGGGGGCCTCGTGCAATGGCGGAGCAGAACTCCACGCCATAGCTTGTAAGACCTGCTATGACGCCGGAATCGGCAGGGTCAGGGTAGTAGCTGTGGACAAAGTAGAAGTGGCTGTCCTGTGGGATGCCGTGGAAGACCGGGTGCTCTGCCAGGAAGCGCACCTGGTTCCAGCCCATGTGCGGCACCTTGAGGCCGCCAGGCAGCCGCCTCACGCGGCCAGGGAGCACGCCCAGGCAGCGTACCTCTCCCTCCTCCGACGAGTCAAAGAGGATCTGGAGCCCCAGACAGACGCCGAAGAAGGGCCGCCCTTCCTGGATCACCTGGCGCACAGCCCCGGTCAGCTCCTGCGTCTCCATGGCCCGCATGGCAGAGTCACAGGCTCCCTGCCCGGGCATAATGACGGCGTCGGCGGCCAGCACCACCTCCGGGTCGCTGGTGACGCGGGGGCGGTTCCCCAGGGCCTCCAGCGCCTTGGCTACGCTGCGGAGGTTCCCTGCGCCGTAGTCAACCACCGCCAGGTTCAGCGGCCTCACTGCCTGTCCCCCGCCAGGAACTCCAGAATGGCCTGCTGGACATAGGAGCCGAACTTGCCGTAGAGCATGTCAGTCCCGTGCTCGCTCCCCTGGAACACCTGCATGATCCGGGGCTGGGTAGAGAGCTGGAAGAGGCGCGCGGCACTCTGGTTGGCCGGCTTGTCACCCTCGGCGGCGATGAAGAGCTTGGGCTGCTCCACCTGCGCCACAACGGCGGCGGCATCCAGGCCACGGAACTCCGTGGGCGCCGAGAGGGTGATGAGGCCCGCCACCGGCTGGCGCGCTGCCGCCTGCACGGAGGCGGTCCCCCCCATGCTGGCGCCAATCAGGAACACCTTCTGCGCCCCCCGCCCGCGAAGGAGCTCCAACGCCGCCTCCACATCCTGGTTCAGCTTCTCAATCTCCTTGGCGCCCCCGGAAGGCCGGTAGCCTCGGAAGTTGAAGGTCAAAACCATGTACCCCTCCTTGGCCAGGGTTTCCGCAAAGGGGCCCCAGCTCTCCTGGTCGGCGGGATACATGTGGGAGAGGACAACGCCCAGCGAGCCCTTCCCGAAGACGCGGCCAGCCAGCCGCACCCCGTCAGCCGTGGCAAAGGTAACCTCCTCAAACCCTCCCGCAACGGGGGTCACCGGATGGGGCACCTCTTCTACCGTCGCTACCGCAGCGGCCGGCGTGACCCCGGGGCCAGGAGTGGGCTGGGCCGCGCCGCCACACCCAGCCAGGATGAGGGCCAGGGGCAGGAGGATGAGCAGCAGGCCCACCGCCCCCCCGGGGGTGTTCGGGGCAAGGGAAAGGAGGTGACCCCGTGAGTATTGCACTGGCTGACTTTCCTCTCGACGCTTCGCTGTAGGCAGAATGACGAGGAGTAACGGGTCTTCACCTGGCCTGATGCCCTGCGGAACCCCTCCTGAGCGAGATGAGGGATTCTTCGCGGAGCTCACCCCGAGTCTTCCGAAGGGCTCAGCATGACTCAGAATGGCTTGTGTGCAAAGCCGCGGACGCCTCTACCGCGCCCCCGTAACGAGTTCAAGGGGGAGGTCTCGGTCCTCATAGCGGGCCAGCATGAAGAGGAGGTCCGCCAGCCGGTTGAGATATCGCAGGACCTCTTCATTGGTCAGCAGCCCCTGCTCCTTGAGCCCCACCGCCCGACGCTCGGCCCGCCGAAGAACGGTGCGCGCCACGTCCAGGGCAGCCGAGCCCTGGGAGGCCCCGGGGATGATGAACGCCCTGGGCAGCTTCACCTCAGCTTCCATGCTGTCAATCAGCCGTTCCAGGCGGGCCGTCATCTCCGAGGTCACTGGCTTGAAGTGGGCCTGGAACTTATCGTAGTGGCGGGGGTCTGTGGCCAGCTCCGCCCCCACCACAAAGCACTCCCGCTGAACATCCTTCAGGATCTCCTGGACCCTGGGGCTCCGGGCCAGGGCGCGGGCCAGCCCCATGCAGGAGATGGCCTCGTCCAGACAGCCATACGCCTCGACCCGCGCATCGGTCTTGGGGACTCGTCCCCCGTAGAGGAGCCCGGTCTCGCCCTTGTCGCCGGTCCTGGTGTACAGCTTGGGCATCGCGCCTCCGACGAAAGCATTATAGCACCGCCCCGCCGGCGCCGACGCAAGTGATGGTCTCCGCTGCCCGCGTGCTGTCATGTGTCCGCAGGAAGGCGAGGAATTGACGGTGAGGCACCTTGACAAACGCTACGAAGGCGCTATCCTATCTTTACTTCCACCTCTAGCTGCGAGGGAGGTGCACAATGCTGTTCATGGTGACGCAAACCCACACCCCAGCTACGTGTCCAAAGGACGAAGGGGGTGCGGACACCCTCATTGAGGTGAATGTTGCTGGGGTCAAAGTAAAGGGGCGCTGGGGGTCCTGGGCTTCCCACACCGTCTGGTATCTGGTGGAGACCAACTCCACGGAAGACCTCCAGAAGTTCCTCGACCCTGGGATGAAGCGCTGCACGTGCACCATCCTGCCGGTGTCGGAAAGTCCCTTGCCGCGGGCGCCTGCGCGCAAGCGGTAGAGCCCTAACAGGCTGTTGAAAAAAGGGGTGATCAGAGGGGCTAAGCCCCTTTGACGGGGGTCTGGGGGCCTGCCCTGAGCCTGACGAAGGGGTGTCCCCCAGATACAATGTACC
>JACQUN010000175.1 GCA_016210285.1 Chloroflexota bacterium | reverse complement strand
TGTGCCGGGGGCGAATACAACAACTACGCACGTAGTTTGGACGGCTCCTCCGTAGCTTGCGGAGGGAAATACAACAACTACGCCCGCAGTCTAGATGGTAAGACCGTGTGTGCCGGGGGCGAATACAACAGCTACGCACGTAGTTTGGACGGCTCCTCCGTAGCTTGCGGAGGGAAATACAACAACTACACCCGCAGTGGGGATGGTAAGACCGTGTGTGCCGGGGGCGAATACAACAACTACGCACGTAGTTTGGACGGCTCCTCCGTAGCTTGCGGAGGGAAATACAACAGCTACGCCCGCAGTCTGCTTGGTGAGACCGTGTGTGCCGGGGGCGAATACAACAGCTACGCGTATAGCCAGTAGAGCAGCCACATGGCCTATGGTGAAGGATGCATGTAACCCTGCGGCTTAAACGTTCCGTGCCCTGTGTGTTGGCAGAAGAGCAGAGACGGCAGGGGATAGAAATGTCAGCAGACCGTGTTCCGCGAATAGGACGCAAAACGTTGGCTCAACTCGTTGAGTACCTTGAGCGACAGTACACGAGGGCGTCCCTACAACAGTTCCTATTCGAACACGGCCTGGACGAACGCTTCAGCGGCTCAAGCAAGCTCTCGGCGCTTGGAAGCGTCTTTCATCCCATTGCAACTACTGAAGACGAAGAGGAGGTTCGCAAAGCATGGGAGGCTCTGCAAGAAATCACGACTGCCCTCTATCGGAATCGGCATCGGAACCAGCGGGAACACGAAAGCTATGATGCATTTCGATGCGCTTTGCGAGCGGATGGTTTTGACCTTAATAAAGGGCGGGTGGCTCCGTATCCGTCTCCCTCTGTAAACGTTGCGCAAGAGGAGGGAGTGCTTGAGAAGCGCCTTCGCGAAAAAGGGTTTGATGTCGCACTCAACCATCTGAGACAAGCTGTTGATAACAGTGCTCGAGCACAGTGGGAGGCAGCCAACGCCTCTATCGGCTCGTTCCTAGAAAGCCTGTGTGAAGAAATCGCCGCGAAGTTGTACACTGACCCCGGAAGTCCTCCCACCGGTGGAGGTGCCCGGCAATACCTCGCCGCGCATGCCTTCATTGACCGGAATGAAGCTGACTTACTTAGGTGTTTCTTCCAGGTACTGCATTCCTCTGGCGGACGACACGCTGGAACATCCAGCGAAGACGATTCACACCGACGACGACTTATAGCGGTGGCCCTTGCGAACTACTATCTGGAGAGGTTGAGAGAAACGGCCTCTCGAACTATTGCCTGCGGCTAGCGTGGGGCCAAGTGTTGCCTCAGCCTTGTCACGGCACCCCCTGTTTGACGCACCCCGCGGGGCCTGGTATCCTTGCTCCTGCGCTCCACGCCAGTTCGGTGTGCCCAGCGGGCCAGGGGCCGCAACCAGTCCGATGCCGAAGGGGGCAGCATGTCCCGACTCGAATTCCTCCGCTTCTACTTTCCCCAGCTCCACGGCGGCTTCCAGCAGGCCCTGGATGGCCTGACCCTGGAGCAGCTCCACTGGCGTCCCAGCGGGCAGACCAACTCCGTGGCCTTCGTTCTCTGGCACTGCGCCCGCACCGAGGACAACGTGGCGCAGTTCGTCTTGCAGCGCCGCCCGACCCTGTGGGTGGATGGCGGATGGGACAAGCGTTTCGGGCTTGACCCCCGCGCCCAGGGCACGGGTATGACCGCTGAAGAGGTCTCGCACATACGCTTCCCCTCGGCGGAGGAGTTCCGCACCTACATGACGCAGGCCTTCCAGGCCACGGAGCAGTACATCTCCACGTTGCAGGAGGAGGCCCTGGACCAGAAGGCGCGCATCCGGCGGGCCACCCGAGAAGGGGTGCAGGAGACCCCTATCTGGGAAGTCCTGGGCACCACGCTCCTGACCCACGGATACAGCCACCTCGGCGAGCTGTGGGTCCTCCGCTCCCTCCAGGGTCTTCAGGGGGCCTCGTTCTAAACGCATGTGGCACTGCGCTTGGGGAGAGCTCTCTTAGATACAGATTGGTTTGGATGTAGAACCTTGGGGAAGGGGGCAACACTGCCAATGAGCGGCCAAGGCAAACAAAGATATGATGAATTCTTGCAACACAACCGTGATGCGATTGAAGGGTACTATGGACAAAACAAAATGAACATAATCACAGCCAGCAAGAGCTATAACTATCCTGGCGGCAGGGGAAAAAGAGACGAATTGGAACGGCGTATCCAACAGTCATTGGCAGACAACGGTGACGCAGTGAGCCGGGAGGTCTTCGTCGAAGTGGAGAAGTGGGGCTTCGGAACAGACAAGATTTCCCAACTTGATCCAGGATGTGTGATGCAAGCAACGAAGGCTGCCTTTACCTGCCTGCATGAAGGTATGCTCAAAGAGGCGGCGGTTAAACTCACGAATCTTAAGGACGTTGGAATAGCTAGGGCATCGAAATTGCTTGCGCTAAGCAATCAGCGCGATTTTGGCATCTACGATTCGAGGGCAGCAAATGCGCTAAAGTCGCTTGACCCCTCTGGAAAACTCGTTATTCCCATTCCCCCTAGCAGAAGGAAGCCTGGGAAGGGGAGCAATTATTATTTGGGTTTTGAGAATTTTACCTGGGTCTTGCGATACATGGCAGACAAATTCAGGACGGATTTCCCAGAGTGTAAGGACTGGCGGGTAGCCGATGTTGAGATAGGCCTTTTCATGCTGGGCAAGGAATGTAGGTGAGGGCTGCAGGCTTCAGGTAACCGTAAGCGGTCTCAATCTTCCCTCGCCTGGAGGAGCCCCAGGGAAACAAGCGTCTTCATCACAAGGTTCGGGCAGTCCGTCTTGCTGCAGCCTGCCTCCCTGGTAGTCAGCCTCTGTGAAAGCCGCCTCTGGCCGGGGAACCTCAGGCTTTCCCCCTGTGCCCTGAAGCCGTATAATGGCAGCAAAGGCGACGGCGTTCCTTGTGCGCAACCTTGCCATAAGGGGGGTCCATTATGGATGGGGAGAGCGGCATACGAGTCGTTGGCGAACGGGGCAAGCACCGCCCTCTGGGCCTCAGTACGGAAGAGCTGCTGGAGATGTACTCCAGGCTGCACCTGATCCGGGCCCTGGACCAGAGGGTATGGATGCTGAACCGGCAGGGGAAGGTGGCCATCGTGAGCTCCTGCCAGGGCCACGAGGCCGCGCAGATAGGCAGTATCTGGGCCATGGACCGCAGCCGGGACCTCTTCTACATCTACTACCGCAGTCTGGCAGGCTGTATCACCCTGGGCATTCCGCCAAAGGAGCTCCTCCTTGGCTATATGGCCAAGGAAGGGGAGCCGTTCAGCGGCGCCCGCCAGTTCCCCCTCCACGGGGCCTATCCCAAGTATCGCATCGTGAACGTCTCCAACGTCGTTGGCGCAAGCATGCCTCACGCCGTGGGCGCCGCGCTGGCGGCCAAGATGCGCCGAGAGCCCACGGTGGTCATCAGCTACTTCGGGGACGGTTCCACCAGCGAAGGGGAGTGGCACGAGGCGATGAACTTCGCGGGGGTCCACAGGCTCCCCATCATCTTCTTCTGCGAGAACAATCGGTGGGCGATCTCCGTGCCCCAGAGTCGCCAGATGGCCGTGGAGAACGTCGCGGACCGCGCCGCAGCCTACGGCATGTCAGGGGTTGTCATACCCGAAGGCTGGGATGTTCTGGAGGTCTATCGGGCCACCAGGGAGGCGGTGGAAAGGGTCCGCAGTGGCGCTGGCCCCATCCTTCTGGAGGCAAAGGTGGAGCGACTGATGCCCCACACGAGTGATGACGATGACCGGCGCTACCGGCCGCCCGAGGACCTGGAGCTGGCGAAGCAGCGAGACCCTCTCCAGTGCATGCGGAACTACCTGGTGGCCGAGGGCCTGCTGACCGAGGAGATGGACCGCAACTACCAGCAGCGCGCCGCCCAGGAGGTCAATGAAGCCACTGAGTTCGCCGAGAAGGCCCCCCTCCCTGATGCGGCTGGACTGATGGAGCGCCTGTACGCCACACCTGTGGGCAGGAGCTGGTAGCTTGGCAGTCAAGACGGTGCTCGAGGACATCCGGGAGGCGATGCGCGAGGAGATGAAGCGGGACCCCCGCGTCTTCGTCATGGGAGAGGATGTGGGGAGGCGGGGAGGCGTCTTCCTGGTCACCCAGGGGCTTCTCGATGAGTTCGGTGAGGAGCGGGTCATTGACACCCCGCTGGCGGAGGCGTCTATCGTAGGCATTGCAGTGGGGGCAGCCCTCAGCGGTATGCGGCCCATCGCAGAGGTTGAGTTCACCGACTTCATCTGGCCTGCTGTGAACCAGTTGGTGGGGGAGGCGGCCCGCATCCACTACGGCACCAACGGGCAGCTCTCGGTCCCCCTGGTGGTGCGGGCGCCCTACGGGGGGGGCGTCAGGGGCGGGCTCTACCACTCCCAGAGCGCCGAGGGGTTCTTCTCCCACTGCCCAGGGCTCAAGGTGGTCTGCCCTGCCACTCCCTACGATGCCAAGGGGCTCTTGAAGGCCGCCATCCGGGACGACGACCCGGTCCTCTTCTTTGAGCACAAGCGGACGTACCGTTTGGTCCGAGGCGAGGTCCCCGAGGGCGACTATACCGTCCCCATCGGGGTGGCTGACATCAAGCGGCAGGGGCAGCACCTCTCGGTATTCAGCTATGGCCTCACCCTCCACTACGTCCTGGATGCTGCCAACCGTGTCGCCCAGGAGGGGATCAACGTAGAGGTGGTGGACCTGCGCACGGTGAAACCTCTGGACAGGGAGACCATCCTGGAATCGGTGCGGAAGACAGGCAAGGCGCTCATCGTCCACGAGGACAACCTCACAGGTGGCGTCGGTGCGGAGGTGGCCGCTATCATCACCGAGGAGGCCTTCGATTCCCTGGATGGACCGGTCATGCGCCTTTGTGGCCCGGATGTGCCGGCCATGCCGTTCTCTCCGCCTCTGGAAGCCGCCTTCATGCCTGGCCCCGAGAAGATCGTGGCGGCCATCAAGAAGCTAGCAGCCTACTAGGCGGTGTCGTATGCCCATTCCCATTGAACTCCCTCACGTTGGCGAGACGGTCACCCACGGGGTCATCCAGAAGTGGCTCAAGCAGCCCGGCCAGCGGGTGGAGAAGTATGACCCCCTGGTGGAGGTGGAGACCGACAAGGTGACGATGGAGGTCCCCTCGCCGGTCTCCGGGGTGCTGGTGAAGACCCTGGTGGCAGAGGGTGCCTCGGTGCTCATGGGGACCCCCATCTGTGAGATCGAGACAGGGGAGACTCCCTCAGGCGAGACACCTCCTTCGCCTGCGGGTGCACAGAAGACATCGGCGGAGCAACCCCAGGTGGGGACTACCGGGGTCCTGGTGGAGCCGGGGGCGGTCATTGGGCCGACAGGCGTGCGGGAGACTCGTGAGGAGGCCCCAGCAGGGGAGAAGGCTCCTGGCGAACCCGCCAGGGCTGTTGCCGCTGAGGCAGAAGCGGAGCGACTCCGCCTCTCGCCCGTGGTGCGCCGCCTGGCCGCAGAGCATGGCGTAGCCATGCAAGAGCTTGCCAGCATCAAAGCCACCGGGCTAGGAGGCAGGGTGACCAGGGAGGACCTCCTCCAGTATGTGGAGCGGCGTAAAGCCCCGGTTGCCACAGCGCCAAAGGCCCCGCTTGCCACGGCGGTCCCTCCGTCTCCCTTAGAGGCCGACGAGGAAGTCCTCCCGCTCACGGCGGTCCGGCGGCGCATTGCCGAGAACATGACCAGGAGCGCCACCCAGATCCCCACGGCGTGGACGATGGTGGAGGTGGATGTCACGGGACTCGTGCGCTGGAGGGAGGCGATCAAGGAGGAGTTCCAGCGCCGCGAGGGGGTGGAGCTGACCTATCTGCCCTTTGCCATGAAAGCCGCGGTGGAGTCTCTGAAGGAGCACCCTCGCCTGAACTCCGTGTGGGGCGAGGACAAGATCATCCTGAAGAGGCGGATCAACATCGGCGTCGCTGTGGCGGCACCGCAAGGCCTGGTGGTCCCTGTGGTCCACGATGCCGACCGCTTCAGCGTCGCCGCACTGGCCAGAGCGGTCAGAGACGTCATCACCAGGGCGAGGGAGAGCAAGCTGACCGTCCAGGATGTCCAGGGCGGCACCTTTACCGTCAACAACACGGGCGTCCTGGGGTCGGTCATCTCCTACCCCATCATCAACTACCCCCAGGCTGCCGTCCTCACCACGGAGGCCATTATCAAGCGTCCGGTGGTAGTGGAGGATGCGATCGCCATCCGCTGGATTATGAGCATGTGCCTGGCCTTTGACCACCGCATTCTGGACGGGGCCGAGGCTGGCGCCTTCCTGCAAAGCGTCAAGCGGCGCCTGGAGGTCATGGGGCCCAACACGCCGCTGTACTAGTCCACCAGAAACAGATCAGGGGGTCCCCTCATGGGACAGGAGCCTGTGCGGGACCTTAGCAGGCTGCTGAAAAAGGGGTGATCAGAGGGGCGAAGCCCCTTTGACAGGGGTATGGGGGTGTCTCCCAGATACAATTTGTACCCCCTTCCTGGCCAGAGCCTGTCCTGAGCCTGGCGAAGGAAAGGGGTTAGGGGGATGGTCGAAAAGGGTTTTTCATCACCCTGTTAGGGGAGGAGGCAGCGTGGAGAACTATATCTGCACTATCTGCGGAGTGCAGTTTGGCGCAAGGGAAGGCTACCCGCCCCGGTGCATCATCTGCGAAGATGAGCGACAGTGGGTCCGGTGGGAGGGGCAGGTGTGGATCACGCTCAAGGACATGAAGGCCGCAGGATACCGCAACGTGATCCGGGCCGAGAACCCGGGGGAGCCGGGCCTCTACGGCATCGGCACCCAGCCCAACTTCGCCATTGCCCAGAGGGCCCTGCTGGTCCAGACCCCTCACGGCAACATCCTCTGGGATTGCATCAGCTATATTGATGACGAGACGATTCAGCAGGTCAAGGCCCTGGGGGGGATTCATGCCATCGCTATCTCACACCCCCACTTCTACGGGGTGATGGTGGAGTGGAGCCACGCCTTCGGCGGCGTTCCTATCTACATCCCCGATGCCGATAAGCAGTGGATAACGCGCACCGACCCGGTCATTCGACTGTTCCAGGGCTCCAGGGAGCTGGCGCCGGGCCTCACCCTCATCCAATGCGGGGGCCACTTCGACGGGAGCACGGTCATCCACTGGGCGGCGGGTGGAAATGGGCGAGGCGCTCTCCTGGTGGGAGACACCATCCAGGTGGTGCTGGACCGGCGTTGGGTTAGCTTCATGTATAGCTATCCCAACATCGTTCCTCTGTCTGCCTCTACTGTCCGGCATATTGTCAACACGGTGCGGCGCTACCCCTTTGACCGCATCTACGGCGGATGGTGGGGACGCACCGTGGCCCAGGACGGGCTGAAGGCCCTGGAGCGCTCGGCGGAGCGGTACATCCAGCAGATTCATGGGTAAGGTTCTCGCTCAAGGCGACGCCACCCGCTTGGTGCCTTTACCCTTGAGTCCCTTGGCCTGGCCCTTGACCCGCTGAAGCGGGAGCTGCGTCCCCTACCCCTGCTGCTGGCCCCCGCGGGGCTGTCGGGGCTGAGCGCGTGAGGAGATGATAGCTCCTTCACTGGGGAGCTCGTTGGCGTGTCCCAATCCAGCTTGAGGGCGAAGCCTTTGGCGAACCCATGCCTTGTCGTTGACCTGGGGTTGGTGGGCTATATCGCTGCCTGGGAGATGCAGCGCAGCCTGGCGGAGCGGCGCTGGAAGGGCGAGGTCAGCGATGCCCTCTTGCTCGTAGAGCATCCCCATGTCTTCACCATCGGGCGTCGTGGCCGAGAGGCCGACATCCTGGCGCCAAGAGAGACCCTGGGACGCCTCGGGGTCCAGGTCCATGCCGTTGATCGGGGAGGCGAGGTGACCTACCACGGGCCAGGGCAACTGGTGGGCTATCCCATCATCAACCTGCATGCGTGGGGCGGGCCAATCCAGTACGTCCGGGCCCTGGAGGCGGTCATCATGGAAACCCTGCTAGGATTTGGCGTCATGGGCCAGCGCATCCAGGGGCTGACGGGGGTGTGGGTCAGCGGGCGGAAGATCGCTGCTATCGGGGTGAAAGTCAGCAGAGGGGTCACCACGCACGGCTTTGCCCTCAACGTCAACACCGATCTCGGTTTTTTCCGCCACATTGTTCCGTGCGGCATCCGGGATAGGGGGGTCACCTCGCTGGCGGCGGAGCTGGGCTTGGCCGCGCCCATGGACGCTGTGAAGGAGCGGCTGGCGCACTCCTTTGGAATGGCCTTTGGGTTTGAGATGCTCAGGGTTCAGCCGCAGGGGTTGGGTGTTTCTGTCCCGAGCGCCGTCGGCCCCAGTGATGCGGGGGTCTCCGCAGCGATCTGAGGAGGCGCAGCTTGGCACTGGCGAAGGTGTCCTACCGTGATGCCCTCAAGCGCGGCCGTCCGCTGCTGGTGGCCCATCGGGGGGCAGCAGGCTCCGCCCCCGAGAACACCATGGCTGCCTTCGAGCTTGCCCTGAATCAAGGGGCCGATGCCATTGAGCTCGACGTGCACCTCAGCAAGGACGGGGTGCCGGTCATCATCCACGACCACACACTGGAGCGGACCAGCAACGGCAAGGGGCTAGTGGCTTGGCAAACGGTGCGGGAGCTCAGGGAGCTGGACGCAGGCGCCTGGTTTCGTCCTCAATTTGCAGGGCAGCGGCTCCCCACCCTGGAGGAGTTCCTGGCCTGGGCGCGCGGCAGGGTGTATGTGAAGGTGGAGATCAAGAACCTGCCCACGCGCTACCAGGGCATCGAGGAGCGGGTGATAGGCCTCCTGAGCCAGTACGAGATGGTGGGCTACACCGAGGTGTTCTCGTTTGACCACCACTGCGTCCGCAGGGTGGGGGAGCTGTGTCCGGAGGTGGTGCGTGGGGTGTGTTATGTGGGGGACATCATTGACCATGTGGCCGTGGCTCGCTGGGCTGGGGCCCTCGTGCTTCACCCCCACTGGTCTGCGGTGCGCCCCGAGCTGGTGGCTGCGGCGCACAAGGCGGGGAGCTACGTGGATGCGTGGACTGTCAACGAGATGGATGTGGCCCAGCGGCTCGCCATGTGGGGGGTGGACTGCATAAAGACCGACTACCCTGACCTGCTCCTGGAGACCCTGGTGGCCCTCGGGCTCCGCCCATAGAATCCTGTCTGTTCAGGAGGCCAGGTTTCGCTCCCGTGGCAACTGTCCCGCCCCCAATCACCCAGCGGGTGCTTCCCAGTCGTGCCCTTCAGGGGGAGTGGATGGCAAGGTGGTCGGTGCTGCTGGAGAGGGCGACGGGAAAGAGGATTTGCAGTACACTGGTACAGGCGTCTATTCAAACGGGGAAGGTTTCTGAGCAGGAGGCCCAAGTGGGCACGTGGAAATCGCCTGCAAGCGAGGTATGGCACACCATCCGCTGCTCCAAATGCAGCAAGCAAATCAGCAAGCAGAAGCTGCCCGGACTGGTCCGGCAGGTTGCGTACCGGGTATGCAGCACCTGCGGCCCCCAGGGCGGGGGCCCGCCGCGCGGTGAGGCCCGCCGCACTCCTCGGCCTCCCCAGGCAACGTCGTAGCAGCCCCCTGTGCAGGGTTCTGTTTACCCGCCGTGCCCGCCGACGGGTGCTCTGCTGTGACCCTGGCTAGCCTCTCCCCGGCAGACCAGGCACCACCCCTGCGGAAAGGCCGGGCGGTTTGACGCTGCACCCCCCAGCCCTTACGATAGGCGAAGGTCAAGAGGTCCGGGGGAATCTCATGCTGGCCAAGGCGCAGACCTGTGCAGTCGTGGGGCTGGATGGCTCCATTGTTGAGGTCGAGGTGGATATCTCGCCTGGGCTGCCTGCCTTCACCGTGGTGGGGCTGGCGGACAAGGCAGTCCAGGAGGCCCGGGAGCGGGTTCGTGCGGCGGTGCGCAACTCAGGGTGCGAGTTCCCCCTCCGGCGCATCACGGTGAACCTTGCCCCCGCTGACCTGAAAAAGGAGGGGCCGGCCTACGACCTTCCCATAGCCCTGGGGCTGCTTCTAGCGTCGGGGCAGCTCTCCTCAGACGTCTCGAAAGCGGTCTTCCTGGGGGAGCTCTCCCTGGACGGAGCGCTCCGCCATACCACCGGCATCCTGCCCATGGTCGCGGTGGCCGCGGAGCAAGGGTTTCGCACGGTTTTCGTCCCCTCCGTAGACGCTAGAGAGGCGTCCCTCGTCGAGGGGATGCAGGTCGTCCCGGTCGCCACGCTGTCGGAGCTGGTTGCCCATGTCCGGGGCGAGGTCATCATCCTCCCTTACACTCAGAACAGGGAGGCCCTGCAGTCCCTGGAGCAGGCCCCTGGCGGGCCCGACCTGTCCGATGTCCGGGGCCAGGAGCATGCCAAGAGGGCGCTGGAGGTAGCGGCAGCAGGTGGACATAACCTGCTGATGGTGGGCCCGCCCGGCAGCGGCAAGACGCTCCTGGCTCGTGCCCTCCCTTCGATCCTCCCGAGGATGAGCCACCACGAGTCGGTGGAGGTGACCAAGGTCTATAGCGTGGCGGGGATGTTGCCGTCGGAAACGCCTCTCATCGTCCATCGCCCGTTTCGGTCTCCTCACTACACCACCTCCCACGCGGGGTTGGTCGGCGGCGGCCACTGGCCGCGTCCGGGCGAGGTCACCCTGGCGCATCGAGGCGTCCTGTTCCTGGACGAGCTTCCGGAGTTTGGCCAGCATGTCCTGGAGGTCCTGCGCCAGCCCATGGAAGACAAGGTTGTCACCATCTCCCGTGCCCTGGGGAGCGTCACCTTCCCTGCCAGCTTCATGCTGGTGGGGGCTATGAACCCCTGACCGCGTGGTCCGAATCCACAATCAGCCCAGGCAAAGCAAACACGTTGTAAGTCACAGAGTGCTTCCCCACGACGACCGAGCTAAGCACAGAGCGCAGCAACTCCTTGCGCTCGGCGAACTCCAGGTGGTCGTATACCTCCCCCAGGGTGCGCAGAGTGCCCGCCACCGACTCGATGTCGTACCGGCTCAGCTCGTTGGCGGCAAGCTCGGTCCGCACGTTCATCAGCTCCTGCTCGACCGCGGCCTTCTCAGCTTCCAGGCTCTTTCTGCGGGAGACGAACTCCTCTTTTGTGATAAGGGTCTGCTCGTAAAGCTCGATCAGATTCAGGGAGCGGCGCTCCAATTCCTTTGTCTTGGATTCCAGCACGGCCGCTTTGTTTCTGAGCGGCACCACCTCCAGGGCGAAGCGCTGCGATTGCTCCCCGGTCTTTTCGACAAGCAGTTCGGGATTCAAGCCGAGCTTCTTCAACTCCGTCACGACGATATTCTCAAGCGTTGCCATGTCGATGGCGTTGCCCTTGCAGACCGCCGACCCCTTCGACGTGTGAGTAGAGCAACGGTAGTAACGGTAGGTACGGTTGCCACGCTTGGAGAATCCTGTGTAGCCGTGCAGCTTGCCGCCGCAGTGCTCACAGATCACCAGCCCGGTCAGCAGGTAATCCGATGACTTGGACGCCGGCGCGGTGTAGCCGTGCGCTGCGATGATGCGCTGGACCTCCTCGAACCGTTCCTTGCTGATTATTTCAGGAAGCGCTCCCTCGACCGTAATATGTTCTTCGACCGGTCTCGGCACCGACGTGTGCTTCGTCGCCCGCCGCTTGTTGTAGGTCAGGGCGCCGTAGTAGTTCGGGTTAGTCAGGATCCTTCTGATTGAAGTCGCGGCCCAGGTCTCGCCATTGCGCGTCCTGTGCCCTTGCGAGTTCAGCGCATGAACCACAGCCCGGAAGCTCTTGTGCTTCAGGTAGAGATCGAAGATTTCCCTGATCACCCACGCCTCTTCCTCGTTGATGACCAACGTCTTTGACGCTGGCACTATCTTCCGCGCGTGCGTCTCGGCCTCGGCTTTTACGTTGGGATCAGCTTCCAGCCGTTTGACCTCTGCCCGCACAGCGCGCTGATCGTTGCCATTTCCATTCAGCGAGGCGCGGGCCTTGGCTTCCAGATACAGATGACAGGCCAGCGTTTGCGAGATAAACCCATGCGGCGCTATCCCGCCGTTCCAGCGGCCGCGACGCGCCCTGGCCTTCATATCCTCTGTAACTCGGTCGGCTGTCAACTCTCTTTCCAACTGCGCCACGCTGCCGAGAAGGTTCAGCCCGAACCGTCCGACCGGAGATGCGGTGTCGAACTGCTGGCTGATCGAGATGAATGCAACGCCGTGTTTCTGGAAGAAGTCCAGAAGCCAGAGCAGGTCCTGGAGACTGCGAGTGATGCGGTCCAGCTTGGTGACGACAACGATATCGACCAGGCCCCGCTCAATGTCGCCGACGAGCTCAGAGAAGGCGGGCCTGTCCTTGTCCTTCGCTGACACGCCGGGATCGATGTACAGCTTTAGCTGCCGCCCCCTCAGGTCTGCGAACCGCTTCAGTTGCTCTCTCTGGTTCAGTAACGAGTCGCGCTCCACTTGTTGGTCCGTCGAAACCCGCGCGTA
>JACQUN010000172.1 GCA_016210285.1 Chloroflexota bacterium | reverse complement strand
GGGCGTGGCAATGGTTCGACAGGCTCACCACGGCGTCTGGTGGTGGGGAGCCACCCCTCCTCCAGACTGCTTCGGCGTCTGCGCCTCCTCGCAATGACCATAATGTACCCAGATTTCATAAACAGGCCGCTATCCCCCCTTGACAAGAGGGCCCGCGAGGGCTTAATCTCCAAGTACGGACTTTAACACCTGAGGATACATGGAACTCAAGGAGGTCCTGGAGCAGGTCCCTGGCGTCTCCCGGCGCTTCGTCTACTACCTGGAGGCCCGCGGCTACATCCGCCCCGCCAAAGTGCCCAAGCAGCGGATCGCGCGGCGGGAGTACGGCCAGGAGGACCTGGGGACGATCCGAGAGATGTGGCGGTACTACGAGAGAGGCTACGCCCTCCAGACCGCCTACGACCTGGCCACGGCGAGGGAGCGGGTTATCGCCTACCTGGGGGTCCAGGTCTCCTGGGAAGGCCTGCCTCCCCTGGTGGAGCGGCTGAAGGACGTGCCCCAGGTGGTGGAGATCAACGCCGTCCACGGCGCCGAGGCGGAGCTCCTGGTGAAGACCGCCACGCCGGAGCCCAGCGAGATCTACCACACGCTGGTGCCCCTGCTGGCCGAGGCCGGGGTCAGCAGCCTCCCCAGTGTCCTGCTGACCCGGGAGGGGTTCCACCGAGAAGGGCCAGGGGCGAGCGAGCAGGGAGACGCCTGGATGATGGCCTACGTGCTGATGAAGGTGCCGGGCAAGGATGTGGACGGCGTGATGGAGCAGCTGAAGGGCCTTGCCGCCGTCCGGGAGGCCAGCACCATCTATGGAGAGACGGACATCATTGCCAAGGTGGAGGTAGCCGATCAGGAGGAGTTGGACACGCTGGTCATGGACCAGATCCACGGCATCCCTGCGGTCCAGTCCACGCGGACGTTCCTGGTGGTCCGCCGATTCCACTGGACGCGATAGCATCTCTTTTTCGGCGCAGCAAGTACACATATGCACATGGACAAAAGGAGGCCCCCATGAGCACCCCACTGAACCCTCTCGTCATGCGGCTTGAGCAGGAGCTGGAGACCCGCTATCGGGAGGCCCTGCTGTACTGCCTGCGCCACAACTCGGGCTGGGAGGAGGCCGCTCAGGCCTACCACCAGCTCTGTGTCCTCAAGGAGGACCTGGCTCGCCGCGCCGCCGAGGACAAGGGCGCTCTCTCCAGGGCCGCCTGAGACCTGCGTCTCCCCAGATGCGCCCTGCCAGTGTGTCCTTGCGCCCAATGGCCGCCGGAGTCTACCCTCACGCCATGCTTTGAGCGAGGAGGGGGCCATGGCCGAGGTCCAGGACACGGGGGCTCCAGACACCGAGCGGCAGGAGCAGGCTTCCCCGGAGGGCGAGGGCGCAACCCTCTCCGATGAGGCCCGTTTGCTGCAAACCCAGCAGGCGTTCCAGGAGCGAGAGGCGGAGGTCCAGCGCCTCACCCAGGCCCTGGCCCAAGCCGAAGAGCGGCTCCAGGAGCAGGCCACAACCCTTCAGCGGCAAGGAGAGGAGCTGCGTCGCACCCTGACCCAGTATCGGAGCGCCCTTCTGGCCGCCTCGCCTGAGGTGCCCCCCGAGTTGGTCCAGGGGGAGAGCGCCGAGGCCCTGGAGCGCTCCCTGGCCTCCTCCCAGCAGGTGGTGGCCCGAATCAGGCAGCAGATCCAGGCCCGGCTGGCAGCGGAGCGCGTGCCTCCTGGCGCTCCCGTGCGCTCCACCCCCGATGCCTCCAGCCTCTCCCCCACCGAGAAGATCCTCTACGGCCTGCGGCAGATGGAGCGGTAGGCGGGGGGCAGGTGCAAAGGGAGCATCACCGCTCACAACACGGGTGACTGTGACAACAGTCGAGTTGAACGGCATCGCGATTCGGCGCATACGCAAAAGGACTATCCCCTCTCTGTTGCCGAAAATGCCACCCAGGCCTAAGTACTGGCCTACCCAGAGAACCCAAGACAATGTGTGCGGGCTCGTTGACTTTTGCGTCAACATATCCGACGATACAATCAGTCTAAGATCATCAGGGGAGGAAGGTGGTCTTGATGCGACCTCGTGATTGGCTTCTGCTGTATATGCACCTTGAATCACCTCATCAAGATCGGCTTGACCCAATCCGCATTATGAAAGGGCTCTTCTTGTTCGCACAAGAAGGAGGCCTTCCCAGTGAAGAGACGTATCAGTTTGTCCCATATGCTTATGGTCCGTGCTCTTTCGACATCTACGATGACCTGCGTGCACTCCAAGAAGAGGGATTGATTGAGGGCCAACGTCCCCTCGGAGCTACATGGCTCCGTTATCACGTCACTATCCGTGGTAATGAGAAGGCTGCCACATTGTTGGCAACAGCCCCTCCAGAAAAGATCAAGACCCTCGACAGCATCAAGGAGCAGGTGATGTCTAAGTCGTTCCTTGGGTTGCTGAGGTTCGTTTACGCCAAATACCCTGCATTCGCTACGTCCAGCGTACTTAATCCATAGCAAATCCCTTACATGACTGTTGTAGTTAGCCTGGCCTGCCAAGACGGACTGGTGATGGCAAGTGATAGCCAAGCAACTGAACTTAATACGGGAAGTCCCTTTTCAGACGTCCGGTTCCCGACCCAGAAGCTCTTTACGTTGGGTGAGAATATGTTGTGGGGAGCATCTGGGGATCTCGGATTTGTCCAGCGAGTCAAAGACCGCTTGGAGCATCTTCCGCCCAGGGACTTGAAAGGTTCCAAGGAGGCCTTGCGGAATACCCTTCGACGTGAGGTAGTAGAGACTACCAAGACTTCCTTGCAATACTTTGTGCAAGAGGTCCAACCTCCAGGGCAACCCCATCCCTTGGTAGGGTTCTTTCTGTTTGCTGGTCGTGCTACTGACGGCCGTTTTATCCTAGAGGTGAAAACTAACGGGGTCGATACATTGTACGAAGAGCGAGGGTTTCACGCCATCGGTAGCGGATATGTACATGCCCAAGTAGCTCAAGCAATGCTCCTCCATCATGAAGTCAGAAATCGCTCTACTGACCAAGGGCTGATCATCGCTTGTCGAGTGGTTGACACCGCAATAGAGGCGGCGGCTGCGGGAATTGACCACCCGATTCAACTTGCCCTGATAAAGAAGGATGACGCAGCCAGAATATTGACCGATTCAGAAAGAGAAGCAATAGAGACTACAGTCATGGCATGGAAGCAAGCTGAGATTGACACTCTTCCAGGCCTGTTGAGCTCTCCTACGGGTTCTTAGGGAATACTCCCCGTTGGGCGCACGGGGTCTCTCACCTCTACCATTTCGCAACCTCCTCTTGTTTGGTTCGCCACGTCACTATGCTTACCTCACCTTCCGTCTTCGCTCTAACCCTTGGGTGTAGGCCATTGGCAATGCCTAGCCTGCTACCCGCCAGACGCGGCCCTTGGGGTAGCCAGGTCCTCGGCGGTGGCGTGCCGCAGAATGGGAAGCGAGGCCTCCACCCCCTCGACATGGAGCACCTGCTGGGGAGTGATGACCACCCTGCCGACGGCCAAGCCCCACGGGGCCTGCACCACGACCTGATCGTCCACCCCCAGGTCCAGGCCCCCGGGATCACAGTAGTGGACTCGACCCGCCCGCTGGAATCGTACCCCTGCCAGCCTTCGCGCCATCCTCTTCCCTCCTTGGTTCAGGTATCATCGGGCGTGCCCGCCGGTCCCGGCGGCAGGGTTGGAAGGCCCAGCAGCAGGTGCTCCAGGGCCACTCTGGGGTTAACGTTCCGGTCCAGGAGTTCCAGCGTCTCCTGGGCGAGACGTACAGCTTGCACCACGGCATCGGTCTCCAGCTCCTTTGCCAGGGGCGCGAGAGCGGGGATCAGCGCCTGGTGCACCACGTACTCCGGGGCCCCCTCCTTGAGCAGGACCAGGTCTCGCCACCCCTCGGCCCACAGCCCCAGGAGGGCCTGGACCTTCTCTCGGTCGTCGGAGAAGCGTTGGGCCAGGTCGGCGGCGTAGGCAAACCGCTGGTGCAAGGTGGCCCTGGTCCAGGTGAGCAACTCCTCCAGCTCTTCGTCCTGGGCCGTCAGCCCCTCGGGGTCCTCCAGGGCCGAAAGCGCAACGCCCGGACACCCTTGCGAGCGCCAGGCCAAGCGCCGGGCCTCCTCGGGGCCAAGCCCCCGCTCCTGGAGGGCCTCGGCCACCTCCAGGAGCGCCAGAGGGTGCAGCTCCAATCGCTGGCACCGCGAGCGCACGGTGGGCAGGATGGCCTCCTCGTCAGTGGTAATCAGAAGCAGCAGGACCTGGGGTGGGGGCTCCTCCAGGGTCTTCAGCAGGGCGTTATTGGCATCCTGGCTCAATCGCTCCGCGCCCTCGATGATAAACACCCGGCAGCTCCCCTCAAAGGGCTTCAGGGCCGCCGCCCGTTGCAGTTCCCGCACCTGGTCAATGCTGATATCCCTGGCAGGGGCTTCGGGCAGCCCCATGACCTGGACGTCGGTGTGCTTCAGCGCCGCCACCCGCTGGCACTGGCGGCACTGCTGACAGGGCCTGGGAGAGCCGGTGCAGTTGACGGCCTGGGCCAGGTGCAGGGCCAGGGTCATCTTCCCCACGTGGGGCGGCCCCGCCAGGAGGTAGCTGTGGGCCAGCCGCCCCTCGTCAAGGCTTCGCTCCAGGAGGCGCACCACGGCTCGATGACCCAGGAGCTTTCCCATGGACCGCCTTGCAGGCTACGCTACGGCACGTCGCAGGCCAGGAGGTCGTCAATGGTCTCCCGGCGGCGGATGAGACGCGCCCGACCCTCGCTCACCAGCACGATGGCTGGGCGAGGGGCCATATTGTAGTTGCTCGCCATGGAGGGGGCGTAGGCGCCCGCCGCGGGCATGGCGATGAGGTCGCCCGTCTGCACCTCGGGCAGGGGAACGTCTTTCGCCAGGATATCCCCCGACTCGCAGAACTTGCCCACGATGGTCACGGGCCTCTCTAACGGGGCCTCCACCCGGTTGGCGAGGAGCACCTCGTAGATCGCCCCGTACAGGGCAGGGCGAATGTTGTCCCCCATCCCGCCGTCCACGGCCACATAGGTCCGCACCCCGGGGATCTCCTTGATGGTCCCCACGGTGTAGAGGGCCACCCCGGCGGGGCCCACGATGGCCCGCCCTGGCTCAATGACCAGACGGGGCAGCGGGAGCCCGTACCGCTGGCACCCCTCCCGAAGGGCCCCTGTGATGACGTGGGCGTACTCGCCGATGTCGGGGGGCAGGCGGTCCCGGGTGTAGGCGATGGCAAAGCCCCCTCCAGGGCTGAAGACCTGCAACCGCAGGCCCAGCGAGGCGGCGAACTCCAGGACCAGGAGGATGGCCGCCCTGTAGGGCTCCAGCTCGAAGATGGGGGAGCCCAGGTGAAAGT
>JACQUN010000171.1 GCA_016210285.1 Chloroflexota bacterium | reverse complement strand
GGTGGCGTCCATGGGGGAGAACTCCACGTCCTCGCAGTGCTTCTTGGCGCGCGCCACCATGGACACCGCCATGTTCATGACCTCTTCCCGGTCCTTGCGGAGCTGGTGCATGATGTGGATGTCGGAGCTGGAGAGGAAGACGTGGATGCGGGGGTGCCGCGCTCCCTTCAGCGCCTCGGCGGCGGCGTCCACGTCCTGGGGGTGGGCACGGGCCAGGGAGGCGATGATGGGCCGTTGCACCTCCTGGGCGATGGTCTTTACCGCCTGGAAGTCCCCGGGGGAGCTGGCGGCGAAGCCAGCCTCAATGACATCTACGCCCAGCTTGTCCAGTTGCCTGGCGATCTCCTGCTTCTCTTCCACTGTCATGGCTGCGCCGGCGGCCTGCTCGCCGTCTCGCAGCGTGGTGTCAAAGATGATGACCCTTTCCTCAGCCATAGTGTTACCTTCCTCCTCGTTGCTTTCCCTCGCCTGCCTCCAGCAGCAGGAGCATTAGAATGGGAGTGCTAGCGTGCCTGGGCTGAGGGCTCAAGGGTAACGTAGTCCGCGGAGCGGAGCCCTGCCATGACCCCGCCCAGCGGGCGAACTACGCTGGGAACCTCCTTCATTGACATTGGATAACCTTCCTCTTGGCTAGATTCGACATGCCCACGCACAGCACTGCGGTCCAAACTTACCGCACTTGAGATCTCTTAGAATTTACGCATTTCATTAGCCTTGCGCTGAACAAGTCTATTTCGAATTCTGTCCCATCATCAGCAACGACTTCAACACCCGTTGGAACGCCTTGTGAATTATCTTCACGAATCTTGCGAACCACACCGGTGAGCGTACGCCCACCTGGATCCCGAGGATCAACAGCAAAAGCGACGCGATCACCCGCGCAGGGAACCGCTTGATGATGGGCCCTTTTATTAATCTCTGCACCACATGCCGGACAACTTTTGATGTAGGGCGACTTGCTTGGTTCCCTGCCGGCACGCACTTTGAAGTGCGGCGGGATCCTCACTGCTCTTTGGTTCTCCGCCCCAATCACACGGGCTTCACATTTGGGACATCTCACCCACGGAATCTGAGGATGATCAGCGATTCCAAAACGCCCGTCTGCCATCGCAACCCCCCCTACAGCGTCCCCTTGAGCCAGGGCATCATGGCCCGCAACTTTGTCGCTGCCTCTATCACTGCCAAACCACCTGCACCAGCCCCGAATCCCGGATCGCACGGTCAGCGGTGAGCACTGCCACCTCTTCCCCTTGCTGAGCAAGTATCAAGGCTGTCGCGCAGATAATAGCATCGTGAATCTCCAAGGCTGTAGACATCTGCTCTATGATACCTTCATCTACCGAGTTCACCTGGAACCGGAGATCATCCCGTAGCTCTTGAACAACCTGCTCATAGACCGCAGCCTGTTCCTGCTTTGCTAGCAGCAACTTAGCTTCTGCCAGCACAATGGCAGAGACGATTAGCACCGCGCTAGGGTCATCCAGTGCTTGCCTGGCCCGGCGAGGAAGCCTGCGGCTCCCCTCCAAATACCAGAGCAAGGCATGGGTATCTACGACGTAGATCACTCGGGAAGCGGCTTGGCTTTGTACTTTGCCGCCTGAATCTCCTCCCAGGTGAAGTGCGTTTTTCCTCTCAGGATTCCGTAGAGGTCTCGAAAGCTGCCAGGCGTCGGCTGTCGAGGAGCCGCCTCCTCTTGCTCCAGCACCTCTTTCTTGAGCCTTGCTACCTCCCCTCTGAGGTTCTGCAACTCACTCTCGACACGCTTGAGCCGGGAAAGCAGAACTTCCCTGGGTACAGACTGTGCTTTCATCTGTTTGGCTTCCACTGCCCTACCCCCCCTACAGCGTCCCCTTCAGCCAGGGCATCATGGCCCGAAGCTGCTCCCCCACCTTCTCGATGGGGTGCTCCCTCTCCTGCTCCCGCAGCTTCAGGAACCGCTTCTTCCCCTCATCGCTCTCCGCCACCCACTCCCGCGCGAAGCTGCCGTCCTGGATATCTTTGAGAATCTGGCGCATCTGCTGCTTCACGTGGTCGTCAATGACGCGAGGGCCGCGGGTGTAGTCGCCGTACTCGGCGGTGTCGGAGACCGAGTAGCGCATGTAGTTCAGCCCGCCCTGGTACATCAGGTCCACAATGAGCTTCAACTCGTGCATGCACTCAAAGTAGGCCACCTCAGGCTGGTAGCCTGCCTCCACCAGGGTCTCGAAGCCGGCCTTGACCAGGGAGGAGACACCGCCGCAGAGGACGGTCTGCTCCCCGAAGAGGTCGGTCTCCGTCTCCTCCTTGAAGGTGGTCTCCAGCACCCCGGCCCGCGTGGAGCCGACACCCTTGGCGTAGGCCAGGGCGGTCTCCCTGGCCCTGCCGGAGACGTCCTGCTGCACCGCCAGCAGGGCCGGCACGCCCAGGCCGCGGGTGAACACCTCCCGCATGCGGTGTCCTGGGGCCTTGGGCGCCACCATGGAGACGTCCACGGTGGGCGGGGGCTGAATCTGCTTGAAGTGGATGTTGAAGCCGTGGGCGAACATGAGGGTCTTGCCCGGCTTCAGGCTCGGCAGGATGGACTCCCGGTACACCTGCCGCTGGGCCATGTCCGGGACCAGCATCATGGTGATGTCGGCGGCCCTGGCTACTTCGGCCACCTCCATGACCTTCAGGCCCGCCTTCTCGGCCTCCGGCCAGCTCTTGCTCCCCCTGTACAGCCCGACGACCACCTGCTGGCCGTTGTCCTTCAGGTTCAGGGCGTGGGCGTGGCCCTGGCTGCCGTAGCCGATGATGCCGATGGTCTTGTTCTTCAGAAGCGCCAGGTCGGCGTCCGGGTCGTAGTAGAGCTTCGCCACGATGTCCTTCCTCTCAACGTCAGCGGTTCCACAATCCCTACCGTGTTATGCTGAGCCCTTCGTCAAACTCAGGGCAGGCTTTGGCGAGGGGCTCCTTCGGGTGACTCCGCGTAGCTACCCTCAATGTGTCAAGCGGTTGGGATAGCGGCCCATGCAGGGCTCTGGGATAGCCAGCCCGCAGACCCAGCCGAGCCACCTACCCGTGGCCGTTGCTCCGCTCCCTGCCTTCCGCCTCTGCCGCAGCCATTCCCCGCACCATGGCCAGGCGGCCGCTGCGCATGATCTCTTTGATGCCGAAGGGCCTCAGCAGCCGCAGCAGCGACTCCAGCTTCTCCTCGTCACCGGTGACCTCGATGATCACGGACTCGGGAGCCACGTCCACGATAGCGGCCCGGAAGATGTCCACAAGCTGCATGATCTCGCTCCTGGTGTGGGCGGTGGCCTTGACCTGGATCAGCGCCAGCTCCCGGCTGATGATGTTCTCGGCGCTGATGTCCGAGACCCTCACCACGTCGATGAGCTTGCGGAGCTGCTTGGTGACCTGCTCTACGATGGCCTCGTCCCCGTCCACGATGAAGATCATGCGGGACAGGTCGGGGATCTCCGAGTGGCCGACGGCGAGGCTGGAGATGTTGAAGCCCCGCCGGCGGATGAGGCTGGCCACCCGGTTGAGGACGCCAGGCTGGTCCCGCACCAGGGCAACAATGGTATGCTCCTGGTCTGCTATCACGCCATCACCTCCAGTTGCAGATTGGGGTCCTCGATCAGCTCCTGGACGGTGGTGCCGGGCGGGATCATGGGATAGACGTTCTCCTCCTGCTCCACACGGAAGTCCACCAGGACCGGGCCCTTGTGCTCCATCGCGCTCTGAATGGCGGGCATGACCTCGTCCTTGCGCGTAACCCGGATCCCTGGCATGCCGAAGGCCTGGGCCAGCATGACGAAGTCAGGGTTGCGCTTGTAGTAGGTGGCGACATAGGTCTTCTTGTAGAAGAGGTCCTGCCACTGGCGCACCATACCAAGGAAGGAGTTGTTGAACAGGGCGATCTTGACCGGGATCTGCTCCTCCACCATGGT
This sequence comes from Chloroflexota bacterium, assembly GCA_016210285.1. The sequence goes on along the minus strand of JACQUN010000171.1, from coordinate 4,145 downwards.
AGCCAGCTCATACATGGTCATCTGGAACCCGCCATCCCCGGCGATGGACCAGACCGTCTTGTCAGGGCGGCCCACCTGGGCGCCCACGGCGGCGGGAAGCTCGTACCCCATGGACCCCAGCCCGCCGGAGGTGAGCATCAGGTTGGGCTCCGCGAACCGGTAGAGCTGGGCCGTCCACATCTGGTGCTGGCCCACCCCGGTCACAATGACGGCCCGCCCCTGGGTCGCCTCGGAGAGCTGTTGCACCACATACTGGGGCAGGAGCTTGTCGGACTCCCGGACCTGGAGGGGGTGCTCCTTGCGGGCTTCCTCGATGCGGGCCAGCCACTCCGGGCGGGTGGCCGGCTCGACGAGGGGGAGAAGCTGCGCGAGCACCCGCCTCAGGTCGCCGACGATGGGCACCGTCACCCGGACGTTCTTGCCGATCTCGGCGGGGTCGATGTCAATGTGAATCACCTTGGCGTTGGGGGCAAAGCTGCTGACGCGCCCGGTGACCCGGTCGTCGAAGCGCATGCCCACCGCCACCAGCAGGTCCGACTCGTTGATCGCCATGCTCGCATAGGCGGCGCCGTGCATCCCTGGCATGGCCACGTACAGCGGGTGGTCCTCCGGAAAGCTGCTGAGGCCGAGAAGGGTGGTGACAACGGGGATCTGGGCCTTCTCTGCCAGCTCCCGAAGCTCCTCGAAGGCGCGGGAGATGGTGACGCCGTGTCCCGCCAGGATCACCGGGCGCTTGGCCTCGGCAATGAGCTTGGCTGCCCGCTTGAGCTGGGCCGGGTGACCATCCAGGACGGGCTTGTAGCCTGGCAGGTCCACGGTCTCGGGGTAGTGGAACTCCCCGGCCTCCACGAAGACGTCCCTCGGGATGTCTACCACCACCGGGCCCGGGCGCCCGCTGGACGCAATGTAGAACGCCTCCTTGATCACCTGGGGGATGTCTGCCGCCCGACGCACCAGGTAGCCGTGCTTGCTGATGGGCACCGTGATCCCCACGATATCGGTCTCCTGGAAGGCGTCGGTGCCGATGCCCGCTCGGGCGACCTGCCCGGTAATGGCCACCAGGGGGACCGAGTCCATCTGGGCGCAGGCGATGCCGGTCACCAGGTTGGTGGCTCCGGGGCCTGAGGTCGCCCAGCAGACCCCCACCTTCCCAGTGACGCGGGCGTACCCATCGGCAGCCATGGCTGCGGCCTGCTCGTGGCGCACCAGGATGTGGCGTATGGCAGGGTATTCGGGCAGGGTCTGGTACAGGGGAAGGATGGCCCCGCCCGGGATGCCGAACACCACCTCCACGCCTTCCCGTAGCAGGCTCTCGCAGACCATCTGTCTACCGGTGAGCTCCATTGCGCACCAACCTCTCCGCTATCCCCTCTATGGGGATTATTTTGTATCCTATCTAAGGGCTACTACGAAAAAGTCCCGCCCCAAAGGGGCGGGACTTTGCCCGCGGTACCACCCTCCTTGTCCTTGACGAAGAACAGCTCGTGGTGATAACGGAACCGCCGTCTGGTCCTACCCCAAAGGAACAGCGGGTGAGAGGCCAACAGGATGGCCTGGCCTTGCTCCTCTGCCTCGGGCCAGCCGCTCCAGGGCGAGTTCACGGCTCCGCTGCTATTGGCCTCACACCTTGCGCCAACTCTCTGAAGCAGGGAGGGCCGCTACTACTCCCTTTCCAAGCGTTCTGGACGGGTTGTCAAAAAGCCTTTCTATGATAGCGCACTGGCCACCGCAATGTCAAGAGGTGTACTTAGCATAACGGCAGGGCTCAGGGGTGCCCTGAGCTGGGGCATCCCCAGTTCTGGCTGAAGCCCTATCGCAGCAGCCGCAGCACCCCAACCACCCGCCCCTGCACCTGGACGTTCTCTGGGTGGGTGTAGATGGGCTCCATCTGGCTGTTGGCGGGCTGGAGGCGCACGCGGTTGCCTTCGCGGTAGATCCGCTTCAGGGTGGCCGCCTTTTCGTCCTGGAGCCAGGCTGCGACCATCTCCCCGTCCCGAGGCTGCCCCGTGGCCTCCAAGAGGACAATGTCGCCGTCGTCAATCAGGGCATCGATCATGGAGAGCCCGCGCACCCGCAGCCCATACACCTTTCCCTTGCTGGCAACCAGAGCTGTCGGTAGCTCCAGCGTCTCCATCGCCTCCAGCGACCAGGACTCGCCGGAGAAGACCGGCAACGGTTCGCCAGCAGCGATGTAACCTATCAGAGGGATGGAGACGGTGTCGGGGCTGGCGCGAGGACGTTCCCTCCCCGCTCCCAGCAGCTCGATGCCACGGGAGATGTCAGGCGAGCGGCGCAGGTAGCCCTCTCGCTGCAGGATGTGGAGGTTGTAGTCCACCACTGAGGTGGAGCTGATCTCACACCCCCGCTGAATGTCCCGTATGGTGGGGGGGTAGCCCTGTTCCCGAATGAAGGTGCGAATGAACCCCAGCATCCGCTCTTGCTTGTCAGAGAGTTTCTGTCTGGCGCCCAGCATAATGGCTCCTTCTTACCGATAGGCAATGAACGAATGTTCTACCGTACTCTACCAAAGAGGCAAGGGCTTGTCAACCCTTCTGGGATGCAGGGTCTTTTAGTTAGGTAATTATCCCTTGACATCACGGCTAGACTGTGATAGGATGAAGCCAGAGCAAGATAGGAGCGGAACAATGAAGAGCTTCTCTATCGCAGATTTCAACGCCAAGTTTTCCGATGATGATACAGCCCTAGAGCACATCGTGAATCTCCTCTATCCGAATGGAATCACGTGCAAGTCCTGCCAGCAGGTGACGAAGCACTACCGGATTAGAACTCGTAAGGTCTATAGTTGCGGCGTGTGTGGCACCCAGGTGTCCCCTCTGGCCGGAACCATCATTGACCATTCGCCCACACCCTTGCGCTTTTGGCTCCACGCCATGTTCCTTATGGCTTCTACCCGCATGGGCATCTCCGCGAAGCAACTTGAACGGGAACTCGGCGTTACCTACAAAACAGCCTGGAGAATGTTCACCCAGATTCGCAAGCTCATGGCCCAAGACGACGGGCACAAACTCTTCGGAGATGTTGAGGTTGATGAGACCTACATTGGCGGGAAGGACATCAACCGCCATGAAAGCAAGCGTAGCCATGTGCGTGGCCGTGGCGCTGGCGGCAAGACCATCGCCGTGGGCTTGGTGGAACGTGGTGGCAAGGCCGTGGTGAAAGTCACGGGGAGTGTCCAGGCAAAAGACCTGATCCCCATTCTCAGGGAGCACATTCCCCCCACGGGCACGACCACTATTTTTACCGATGAACTGCATAGCTACGATAGGCTGGGAAACCTGGGATATGCCCATGAACGTGTCCAGCATGTCGCCAAGCAGTACGTGAGCGGGACTGCCCACGTCAACAACGTGGAAGGGCTTTGGAGCATCGTCAAGAACGGTATCGTGGGTGTCAACCGCCATGTCAGCCCTCAGCACCTTCAGGGATATCTGGATGCCTATGTTTTCCGCTACAATCATCGGGGAGATGAAACCCCCATGTTCACCCTGATTTTGAATCGCCTTCCTTCGGCACAGGGCGGAGCACCTTCTTGATAACCTCATCGAATTCCTGCTCGGTCAGTGGCTTGGGCTTAGGTTCGTTCTTGGGCATTTTGCACCTCGGAGGCTTTGGATGGAGTACGAATACTCGTTCCTACACACCACAGGAGATATAACTCAGGTTGTTTTGGACACCTCTCCTCAGACTGTTGCTGCGGCCTTTCAGCAAGCACTAGATAGTATGCTGGATTTGTTGGCATCTCAGGTCGGTACACATAAAGAGGGCGGATGGGAAGCCCTGAGTCACGACTTCCTTCTATTAGCCAATCACATCCTTCTTGTGACCTTCTTCCTTCGTCGCCCAAAACCATCTTAGCACACCTCCATCCGTGATGTCAAGGGATAATTACCTTTAGTTATCCACAGGTATGCACTCCGGCCAGGGCGAGGGCTTCCCTGGGATGGGCAGCGTAGCGTCGCTGCGATGCTGCGATGTTTCGTCCCCCAGCCAGCCGGATCAGCCCGATGACCGTGTTCCGGAGCGCTGCCATCACCTGCGGCGCAGTCCCCGTGCGCACCTGGCAGCGGTCCTCATCAAAGGTCACCTCTCGCACCCAGTGCAGCCGATTCTCCATCTCCCCGTGC
>JACQUN010000174.1 GCA_016210285.1 Chloroflexota bacterium | reverse complement strand
GACCAGAGGGATGCCTCGTACATCCCGGGAAAGACAGGGTTGTCCCCTGCCTCGGAGAAGCCGTAGCGCGCCGGGTTGCAGCGCCTTTCGCCCCGGCTCAGGCTCTTCACCGCTTCCACGTACCCCCGGGTGTGGAAGCCAAGCAGCTCCTCCTCGGTGGCCTGGCGCGGAGGCACCAGGCGAACATGAGGCTCCTGGAACGCCCCGTACGCCTCCAGCAGCTCGTAGGTGTACCGCAGGCGGGTGGGAACCAGGACGTGGTTCTCCCGGAGGACGTGGCGGGCGAGAACGTCGTCATAGACGAAGGCGGCGCGTCTCACGATGCTCCTCTCTGCACCCGCTGGAGCTCGGCCTGCATGTTGCGCCAGTGACTCCCCGGCCAGTAGATGCGCTGGCAGCGGGGGCACTGGGTAAACGCCTCCTGGGTGCGAAAGACGTAGGGGGGCACCCGCTCCCACACCTGGGCCCTGATCACCGACTGCAGCACCTCGTTGCAGTGGATGCAGCGGGAGAAGGGGTGGGAGAAGCTCAGGCCCACCTCTTCAACGACCTGTTGGAGCTGCACCCACGGGTCATCGCTGCGGATGAGCAGGGCCCGCAGGCCGCCTGAAGCCACGACCCGCCGCTGGAAGATACGTCGGTCCTTCGTCAGGAGGATGCGCCCCTCCTCCAGAGCCAGGCGTATCAAAGCCCGATCATCCAGGTGCCGAGGCAGAAGGGCATCGTACCCCACGACCCTCAGCCACTTGGCGAGTCGCCCTGCGTTGATGTCCACCAGGAAACGCGGTTCCACGGCCTATGCCTGAGCGGGGCAAACTTAGCCGCCAGGGGTGTCCGCTCCCCCATCCCGGCCAGAGCAGCCCTGGGGCAGGCACCCTGCCATCACAGCCACCGGCGCAGGCGGAAGAAGAGGAGCATCACCCCACTGAAAGACAGAGATGCGAGGACGACGAGCCAGAAGGTCATCGGGTTGCCGGCCAGAGGCAGGCGCATGTTCATCCCATAGAGGCTACTGACCAGGGTAAGAGGCAGCCCCAGCGTGAAGACAATAGTGAGGATCCGGATCACATCGTTGGTGGTGTAGGTGGTAAGCGTGAAGATGGTATCGTTGAGTCCCTCGATGACCTCCTTGAGCTCCTCCAGCTCCTCCCAGATACGCCGCGTGTGGTCCGCCAGGTCACCGAAGTACACCTCTGGATCCACCTTCAGGATGGGGTACTCCCTCTCCTCCAGGGTCTCCATGACCGCAATCTGGGGCCGGATGATGCGTCGGTAGGCGATGATATCCCGCCGCACGATGGAGACCTCCTGCACCACCTTCGTGGGATTGCGCTCGAAGAGGTGTTCCTCGACCCGGTCAACGTTCTCGATGATCTTGTTCACGATAGGGAAGCAGTAGTCCACCAGGACATCCAGGAGCCGGTAGAGGAGGTAGCCAGAGGAGTGGGCCATCAGCTCATCCCGCACCTCTTCGCTCTGCCGGCAATCTTGGAAGAGCTTCACCAGCGGGCGGAGGTCTCCCTTCTGGACGGTGACGATGTAATCGGCCCCAGCGAAGATGGACACCTGGCTGGGCTGGGTGATGCGCGCCAGGCGGTTGAAGACTGGGAAGTGCAGGACCAGGAAAAGGTACCCTTCGTACTCGTCCACCTTGGGGATCTGCACCTTGCTCAGGCAGTCGTCCAGGGCCAGGGGATGGAAGGGGTAATGCTCCTTCAGGTATCCCATCTCGGCCATGGTCGGCCCCTCGATATTGAGCCACGTCAGCCCCTTCCAGGTGATGGTCTGGATGGCTGATTCCCTTCGCGCCGTCCTCGACGAGGTCATGCGGCCCTCGCCCATTGAGAGTAGTGCTATTGTAGCACACGCCAGGGGAGCATCAGCGGGGTGGGCCCTGGGCGGTGTCAAGGGAGCGGTGGGGATACTCTGGGCGGCTGATGTGCCGTAAGCTCCCCTCCCTGCTTGACCACGTCTTTCGCTAGCAGTACAGTGCTGGCATCGAGTTGGAGGGGGTAAGGAGCGCCATGCCCGAGAAGACGACCACCAGGCTCAAGCAGCTCTTTCAACGACCGGAGATCTTTGTCATGGGGGGCGGGTACAACGCCTTCCAGGCCAAGATGGTTGAGACCGTAGGCTACGATGCCTTCTACCATTCCGGCGCCTGGAACGCTATGGGCAACTTCGGCCTGCCCGACGAAGGAATCATCGGCCTGCGGGAGATGGCGGACAATGCCTACAGGATTGCCAGCGCCGTGAACATCCCGGTCCTGTCCGATGCTGACACTGGCTATGGCACTGCCGTGGCGGTGCACCGGACGACCCAGGAGTTCATCCGGGCCGGCGCGGCAGGGATTCACCTGGAGGACCAGGAGTCGCCCAAGAGGACCGGGGGCGTCGCGGGCCTGCGCGTCATCTCCATCGAGGAGGCGGTGGGAAAGTACCGGGCGGCGGTGGACGCAAAGAGGGAGCTCGACCCCGACTTCCAGATCGTCGCCCGTTGCGACGCCCGGCATGCCCAGGGGGGCAGCGTCGAGGAGGTTATCAAACGCTTCAAGGCCTACAAGAAGGCCGGGGTGGACGTGCTGTACTTTGAACAGCCTGCCTCCCTGGATGAGGTCAGAGCGGTCCGCAGGGAGGTGGAGGGACCGCTGATGGCCAACCTGCCCTTCCGGAAGCCCCTGCCCAGCCTGAAGGAGCAGGAAGAGGCGGGGCTGGCCGTCTGCTTCATCTGGGGCCTGACCATCCTGGTGGCCAACCAGGCGGCCTGGGAGTTTCTCCACGAGTTCAAGGAGCGGGGGACCCAGGCCATGAACGAGTGGTGGGAGCGGGCGCAGCAGAGCGAGCGGGGCGCCTTCGAGTACGTCCAGGTCGTCTCCAAGGAGCCTGTCCGGGAGTTGGAGAGGAAATACATCCCTACGGAGCTCCAGCGGGATTACGGGGGCGCTGCCGGGCGCCGTGGGTGACGCAGCAGGGGCCAAGCCAATCAGCTTCGCTCCGGACTAGAAACACCACTGGCCGCCCCGGTTCACCCGGGGCGGCCAGTGCGTCTGGAGACCAGGCTGCCCCTAGTACTCCATAGGCGGAGCAGGCGGGCCAGCCTCTTTCTTCTCGGGGATGTCGGTGACCATGGACTCGGTGGTGAGGACCATGGCAGCAACGCTCACCGCGTTCTCCAGGGCCGAGCGGGTCACCTTGGCGGGGTCAATGATGCCCCGCTCCAGCAGGGGCCCGTACACCTCGGCCTCGGCGTCGTAGCCGTAGTCGTCCTTGTGGCGCCGGACCTCCTCCAGGATCACCGCCCCCTCCTTGCCGGCGTTCGCGGAGATGACCTTGAGGGGCTCTTCCAAGGCCCTGGTCAGAATCGCGACCCCTGTGCGCTCGTCTCCCGGTGGCTCTTTCAGGAACTGCTCCAGAGCCTTCTGCGTCCGGATGAGGGCCACCCCACCGCCGGGGACAATCCCCTCCTCCACAGCAGCCCGGGTGGCGGAGAGGGCGTCCTCCATGCGGTTCTTCTTCTCCTTCAACTCCACCTCGGTGGAAGCACCCACCTTGATGATGGCAACCCCGCCGGCCAGCTTGGCCAGCCGCTCCTGGAGCTTCTCGCGGTCGAACTCGGAGGTGGTCTCTTCGATCTGAGCCTTGATCTGCTTGATGCGGGCCTGAATGGCCTGCTCCGAGCCCTTGCCTTCCACGAAGGTAGTCTCCTCCTTGCCGGCCACCACGCGGCGGGCGCGGCCAAGGTCCTGGGGTGTCACGGAGTCCACCTTGCGGCCGGTCTCCTCGCTGATGACCTTGCCGCCGGTGAGGATAGCGATGTCATCCAGCATGGCCTTCCGGCGGTCGCCAAAGCCGGGCGCCTTCACCGCCACACAGTTCAGGGTGCCCCGCAGCTTGTTCACCACCAGGGTCGCCAGGGCCTCGCCCTCCACGTCCTCGGCGATGATGACAATGTTCTTGCTCACCTGCAGGACCCGCTCCAGGGCGGGGAGAAGGTCGTTGACGGCGGAGATCTTCTTGTCGGTGATGAGAATGAAGGGGTCCTCGATGACCGCTTCCATCCGCTCCGCGTTGCTCATGAAGTAGGGGCTGATGTAGCCGCGGTCAATCTGCATCCCCTCCACATACTCCACCTCATAGCGGATGCCCTTGGACTCCTCCACGGTGATGACGCCGTCCTTGCCAACCTTCTCCATGACCTCTGCGATGAGCTTCCCCATCTCCTCGTCGTGGGCCGAGAGGGAGGCCACCTGGCTGATCTGTGTCTTGCCCTCTACCGGCTTGGCCATCCGCTTGAGCTCGTCTCGGACGGCCTGGAGGGCCTTCTCGATGCCCCGCTTCAGAGCCATGGGGTCGGCCCCAGCGGCCACGTTCTTGAACCCCTCGTGGATAAGGGCCTGGGCCAGGACGACCGAGGTGGTGGTGCCGTCCCCGGCTGCATCGTTGGTCTTGCTGGCCGCCTCTTTGATGAGCTGAGCCCCCATGTTCTCAAAGGGCTCCTTCAGCTCAATCTCCTTGGCGATGGTGACCCCATCACTGCAGACCTGGGGTGGGCCAAACTTTTTGTCCAGAATGACGTTGCGGCCCCTGGGGCCCAGGGTGACCTTCACCGCCTCGGCCAACTCATCCAGGCCGATCTTGAGCTTCTTCCGGGCTTCTTCGGAGAACAGGATCTGCTTAGGCATTCTTCCCTCCTCTCGTCTCGACTAGGCTATCTTGGCTAGGACGTCTTTTTCGCTGACGATCAGGTAGTCCACCCCGTCCTCTCTGAGCTCCGTCCCAGCGTACTTCGCGTACAGCACCCGATCGCCGGCCTTCAACTCCACGGTGACCCGCTTACCATCGTCGGTCACCCGGCCAGGGCCTACCGCCACCACCTCGCCCTCTTGGGGCTTCTCTTTGGCGGTATCCGGTAGGACAATCCCACTTTTGGTCACCTCTTGACGTTCCACGGGCTTGATGACGACCCGGTCGCCCAGGGGATGAAAAGTCCTCGGCACCCTCTGCCTCCTTTCTGTTGCCACGGATTAGCAGTCCGTGGCGTTGACTGCTAATGTGAGTACAATGATAGCCAACGGAGATGCCGGTGTCAAGGGGGGCCATCAAGGGTGGCACCCAGGGAGCATGGGTGCTAACAAGAGGTAGCCTGGATCCGTTGCGGACGGGTTGTGGTGGGGGCGGATGCGTGCTATCCTAGTGGCTCGGCTGGCCCTGCGAGGGCTCAAGGGGTGGACATCCAATGCTCAGGAGGGACAGGGGGGGATGCACCTGGTCATTGATGGGTACAGTGGGGACACCGCCAAGATGCAGGACGCCCAGTTCATCTACGAGTTCCTGGACCACTACCCGGCCGCCATCGGCATGACCAAGATCACTCAGCCCAAGGTCATCACCTACGATGCCCCGAAGCACGAGGACTGGGGCCTCTCGGGGTTTGTCATCATCGCTGAAAGCCACATCAGCATCCACACCTTCCCAGCCCGCTACTTCCTCAACCTGGACGTCTTCTCCTGCAGGGAGTTCGACCCCCAGCACGCCCTGGAGGAGCTGAAGGCCACCTTCTCCCTCACGGTGGTCCGGAGCTGGACCATGGAGCGGGGCCTGGAGCACTACAGTCCGGAGGCAGCCCAGCGCGCCATCGAGTTGGAGCGCCAGCGGCTTGCGGGCCGCCCAGGGTAGGGCCGCCTACGATGGGCCTGCCCCATGACCTGCCCTTCCTTCCTGACAACTTCCTCTCCTTGCCACCAGGGCTCTCTGCCCTGGACACCGCCAGGGTCGTTCTGCTGCCCGTCCCCTATGACAGCACCACCTCCTACAAGAGCGGCGCCAGGGAGGGTCCACGCGCCATCATCCAGGCCTCCCGGGAGCTTGAGGAGTACGACATGGAACTGGGCTGCGAGCCTTGCCGGGTCGGCATCCACACCTCTCTTGAGCTGGAGCCCAACGTGGGGGATCCCGCAGAGACCATCCGGCGGGTGGCCTCTGCGGTGGAAGCACTGGCGCAGCAAGGGAAGCTGGTGGGGGTCCTGGGAGGCGAGCACACCATCGCCGTTGGAGCAGTGAAAGGGCTCCTGGGCCGCTACCCCGACCTTTCCGTCCTGTACCTGGACGCTCACGCAGACCTGCGGGACAGCTACATGGGCACCCCGTACAGCCATGCCTGCACCGCCCGCCGGCTGGCTGAGCAGTGCCCCCTGGTCCAGGTGGGGGTCCGCAGCCTGAGCCGGGAGGAGCACCAGTTCATCCAGGGCCACGGCGTCACTACCTTCCCGTATGACCCCCCAAGGATGCCTGGCCCGCCCCCAGCGCAGGTGATGCGGGCGCTCAGCCCCAGCATCTATGTCAGCATTGACCTGGATGTCTTTGACCCATCCTTCATGGCTGCGGTGGGCACCCCGGTGCCAGGGGGCGTGGGGTGGGCCGAGGTCTTGGCCTTGCTGCGGGCCGTTGGAGCCCAACGGCGCATCGTGGGTTTTGACGTCAGCGAGCTCTGTCCCAGGGAGGGGCCAGGCGCGTGTGCCTTTACTGCTGCCGCCCTGGTGTATAAACTCATAGGCTATGCCACGACTTCCCAGCAGGAGTCCCGGGGGTGATGGACCAGCCAGCGACAAAGCAGCGGCACCCCTCCCCTCGCGGCCTCGGGCTCACAAGAAAGCCAGCAGCCTGGATACGCCAACAGGTGGTGCAAACGATGGGGATGTCCATACGCCTGGGCAAGGTCTGGGGAATCCCCCTGGGCATCAACTACACCTGGTTTGTGGTGCTGCTCCTGGTCATCTTTTCCCTGGCTTCCCAGTTCCGGAGCGTGTTCCCGGAGTGGGCCGCCTACCAGCACTGGGGGCTGGCCATCGTCACCAGCCTCCTCTTCTTTGCCTCGGTGCTGCTCCACGAGCTGGCTCACAGCCTGGTGGCCGTGCGCAAAGGGATACCCGTGCACAGCATCACCCTGTTCGTTTTCGGCGGCGTCTCGCACATCTCCCGGGAGGCGAACCGCCCGGGGCTGGAGTTCGTCATCGCCGTAGTTGGCCCTCTCTCCAGCCTGGTTCTCGGTCTCCTGTTCTGGGGGATAGCCATGGCGGGACGCACCACTAGCGAGCACCTCTGGGCAGCGGGCCTCACCCTGGCCCAGGCCAACTTCATCCTGGGGATCTTCAACCTTGTCCCAGGCTTTCCCCTGGACGGGGGCCGCGTCCTTCGCGCGCTCCTGTGGGGAGCCACCAGGAACTATGACCGGGCGACCCAAGTGGCCTCAATCACAGGGAGGATTGTCGCTGTCCTTTTCATCCTGGCCGGCGTCTTTATCGCGCTGCAAGTGAACCTGATCTCCGGTATCTGGCTGGTGGTCATCGGATGGTTCCTGGAGTCCGCCGCGGCCTCCAGCTACCGCCAGTTCCGCCTGCGCGAAGGGTTACGGGGCTATACCGCGCGAGACCTCATGACCACAGAGCGCCCTACGGTGCCCCCCAGCCTGAGCATCCGCCAGTTGGTGGAGGAGCGCATCCTTCCTACGGGACGCCGCTGCTTTGTGGTCGGGGAGGGGGAGGCCACCTACGGGCTCGTGACCGTCCACTCCGCCCGCGAGGTGCCCAGGCACCGCTGGGACCTGGTCCCGGTGCGGGAGGTGATGATCCCGCTGGAGGGCCTCAAGGCCGTCACACCCCAGGAGGACGCCTTCCGTGTCCTGGAGCTGATGGACGAGGCGAATGTCAACCAGGTGCCCGTTGTCCAGGATAGGCGTATCATCGGGCTGATCACGCGGGAGAACGTTCTCCACTTCCTGCGCACCCGGGAGGAGCTGGGCATCTAGTGTGGTGATTCCTATATTCCGTTCGCCCTGAGCTTGTCGAAGGGCTCCCAGCGCGCACGGGAGTGGTTCGACAGGCTCACCACGAACGGGAAGTGGACGGCCGCACCTGAGCGCTAACGAAGCGTTGGAATCACCACTCTAGGAAGAGGTGGCCCGGCCTTCATGTCCACCCTGGGGAGCCAGCATACAGGCCGCAACCTCGGAGCGGCACGGGGGGCTTGGTGAGCCGACGCCCTGCCGAGACACAGGCGTTCCCAACCCGGGTGAGGGGTTGGCCCGTTTGAGGAACCCTGTCATTCATGCTCTGTCAAGCAGCCCCACAGGGCGCCTGCTCGCTCCCGTTGCACACGGGTTGCTCGAAGCCCTGCGAACCCTGGGGCACAGGACTGCCCTCCCGGACGGGCTGAAGGCGCAGGCAATCCAGAGAGGCACCGGCTCCGTATCACTCTTATGGAGCAGGGTGCCCCTTGCCTGCCGAAAGGGCTGGGGGACGTGAAGTACCAGGAGCTGGCTGACCTTGACCTCCTGGCACTCGTAGGGGCGGGGCGAGAGGAAGCCCTGGAGGCCCTGTACCAGCGACATGCCCGACGGGTGTTCACCCTGGCCTTTGGCATCCTGAGGGACCGGGCTTCAGCCGAGGAGGCGACGGAGGAGGTATTCCTGAGGGTGTGGCGGAATGCGTCCACCTACGATACCCAGCGTGGACAGTTCACCACCTGGCTTCTGAGCATCGCCCACCACCGGGCAGTGGACCTGCTGCGCCACCGCCGCGCCAGCTCGGGTCGTGACGAGGAGATGCCTGCCGAGGAGATGCAAGACCCAGGGATTGACCTGCCGGAGCGGGCCTCTGAGAGCATCGAAGGGGAACAGGTGCGTCGCGCCATGGCAGCGCTGCCGCCGGAGCAGCGAGAGGTTCTGCACCTGGCCTACTTTCAGGGCTACACCCAATCGGAGATCGCCCGCCGCCTGGGGGCACCCCTGGGCACCGTGAAGACCAGGATACGGCTGGGCATTCAGAAACTGCGTGAGGCCCTGGCACCCCAGGGTGAGGCAAGGCATGAGATGTAGCATGGTCCGGGACCGTATTCCGGCCTACGTGGCCGGGGCGCTAGAGGCGAAGGAACACCGCAAGGTGGAGTCACACCTGGGCGGGTGCCTGCGCTGCGCCCGCGAGGCCCAGGAAGGGCAGGAGACCATAGCACTCCTGGCCCGCTCTCTGCCTGGGGTGGAGCCGCCGCCCCAGCTCTGGGACCGGCTCTCGCAAAGGATCCGGGTCGAGGGTGGTCATCCATTCCAGCGGCCCGCCAGGGCCCAGCCCTGGCGCTGGCCCTGGGGCTGGGGGCAACCCATCCTGGCGGGGGCCTCGGCTCTGGTCCTGCTGGCTCTGGTGGGCCTCATCGCCCTCCTGTACTCCCGCATGGGGGCTCAGGATACCAGAAACCAAGGGCTGACCCAACGGATAGAGGAGCAGGGCATTCAGACGAAGCTCCTGGCCCGCACCGTAGCGAACCAGCGCGCCATGAGCTACATGCTGGCTCTCCCTGAGGTGAAGGTCACCATGGTGAAAGGGACAGCCGACTCCCCGAGAACCTACGGGTTGCTCCTGCATCTCCCCGATGAGAACGTCGCTATGCTGGTGGTGACGGGCCTTGGGAAACTGCCCCCCAGCCAGGCATATCAGGTCTGGCTCGTGCGCGAGGGGGGGCGAGACAGCGGCGGCGTCTTCCAGCCCGACGAGGCTGGGTGGGCCCAGTTGGTCGTGCGGCCTCCTCAGCCCATCGTGAGCTACCAGAGAATCGGGGTGACCATCGAGCCCCTGAGTGGAAGCCCCGCCCCCACAGGGCCGAAGGTAGCGGGCGCCGACATGCCCCCTTCCCCGTAAATCCAACCACCCCTCTGGCTCCGTATCCCCTTGTGCAAGAATCACTTTCCGCACGGAGATCCTGCCCGCGTCACATCGGCGATCTCGTGCAGGGCAAGGGGAGGGAGCAACTTGGGTTCTCGATTCATGGCCATCCTCATCATCCTTGGAATACTCCTGGTAATGGTCCTGGCGGCATGTCGGGCGCAGGCACCGACGCCTGTGCCCCCTACGCCCACAAAGCAAGCCGCGGCAACTCCGACGCCCGTGCCAACTCCAGTGCCACCTACCCCGACCCCGCTGCAACCAACTGTCGTGGCGCCAACCCCTACTCCTATCGCCGTCGCAGCGATCCTCACCCCCACGCCGACTCCGAAGCCGGCGCCGCCCACACCAGCGGCAGCCCCATCGGCCACGCTCATGCTCTCCCAAAACGCCCAACTGGGCAACATCCTCACCGACGCCAGCGGGCGCACCCTGTACCTCTTCACGCGGGACCAGCAGAGCGTCAGCAACTGCAACGACCAGTGCGCCCAGACCTGGCCTCCGCTCCTGAGCACGGGCGACCCCACCGCCGGGCCAGGGGCCACCGCTACCCTGCTGGGGACCTCCAAGCGCAAGGACGGCTCCAGCCAGGTCACCTACAACG
>JACQUN010000176.1 GCA_016210285.1 Chloroflexota bacterium | reverse complement strand
TAGTTCGGGTTCCGCTTGAAGGTGAGCCGGTTCTGCGGCACGTGCTGGTCCAGGATCATGAAGGCGGAGCCCAGGGGTGGGGCCACCTTCAGCCCACCCTCGCGCTCGTAGCCCTCCTTGGCGAAGATGTAGAAGGCGGGGTGGGTGATGGCGTCCACAAACCCCGCGTGGGGAACCTTCAGGTTGATAACCAGGGTCTGCTTGTCGGGGGCCTCAATGCTCTGCACCCACTGGAAGATCCCCCACTGCTGGAAGGCCTTGGGGTCCAGGTACTTGTCGTAGGAGTACTTGATGTCCTCGGCAGTCAAGGGCCTGCCGTTGAGAGGAGGAACGTTCTGCCAGTGGGCCTCGGGGCGGATCTTGAAGGTGTACTGGGTCGGGCTGGTCAACTTCCAGCTCTCGCAGACGTCGCACTCGGCGACAAGCTGGCGGAGGTTGTCCTTGCCCTTGAGGGCGTCGGAGAGGCGCATGTTGGCGACGACAAGCTTGTTGTAGACGAAGTTGCCCACGACGTAGGTGGCCACGTTCCCGGTGAAGGGGTCCCAGTTGCTGGGGTCGTAGGCCATGTTAAGCCGCAGGGTGCCGCCGTACTTGGGCTTGGCCTCCTTGGGGCGTGGGAGCCGGCTCCAGTGGTACTTGAAGATGGTGGGGTAGGCCGCGGCCAACCCTGGTGGGATCAGCTCCTCAGGCGTCTTGAACTCGCTCTTGGCCACCGCCGGAGTGGGAGCCGATGGCTTGGGCGTCTCCTTGGCTGGCACAGCGGCAGGCGCCTGGGTTGCCGCCGGTGCCGATGGCTTGGGCGTCTCCTTGGCTGGCACGGCGGCAGGCGCCTGGGGCGCCGCCGGGGCCGGCTTCGCCGCCTGCCGTGCGCAGGCTCCCAGGACAAACACCAAAGCCAGCACGGCCATCAGGGCAACAACAAGTCGGCCTTTGCTAGGTTCTCCCATCTCTTCCTCCCCCGAGCAAAAGTGTGCTAGCGACCAGAATACACCCCACAACGTCTGTCAATGTAGGTAGATGCTAGCATGGGAGTTGGGGTAAGTCAATAGAGTCCTGGGCTTTGCTCAAAGATTATCGCCGTGTACGGATTCTGAGATTGAGACCGCATTCACAAACACTTGCGAAGAACGACGAAAAACGACAGCGCAGTGCGAAAGGGGTTGAACGTTTGGGGAGTCCGGTCGGCTGATGGTGTGCAGGGTAACGAAGCCTTCGGTCTTGGTTGGGCACCGTCCTTGCTCCTCGCGATGGCCAGAGCGAGGGATCTGTTGTCGCAGAAACAAGCTGCCCTGGCATGAGGAAGAACCCCCCGATACCAGGGCAGCTATGGATACCTGGGTCGCTAGGTTGCCGGGCTACCCCCTACTTGTCGTACCAGGTGTACTCGACGGCGAAGGCACCCCAGCCGTGGATGAAGTAGTAGAGGTCGTGGGTGACCCAGTTCTGCATGTAGGGCCGCGTCCACTCGGCGAAGTAGAAGTTGGCGACGTTAAGGAGCGACACCTGGTCCCACAGCCGCTCGGCGATCTGCTTGCCGAGGGCCCGCCGCTTCTGGAGGTCGAACTCCCCGCGCTGCGCCTCCACCAGTTTGTCCAGCACCGGGTCGTTGATGCCGGAGAAGTTCTCCGGGCCCTTGGAGTGCACCTTGAAGGCGAAGGCATCCAGGTCGGTGCCGATGCCCACGCCGGTGACCCCCATGATGCCCTCGAACTCGCCGCTCCGGTTCAGGCGCTGGTGCACCGTGGTCTCCCGCTGTCGAATGTTGGCCTTGACCCCCACGGCTTTCCAGTACTCCACCGCAGACTCAAGCTGCGCCAGGTTCGCTGGGATGACGCCTCCTCCCGGGCCCCCTCCGTTCAGGTCAAAGGTCAGAGGGTTCTTCTCGTCGTACCCCGCCTCCTTGAGCAGCTCCCTGGCTCTCGTCGGGTTGTACTGGTGCCACGGCCCCAGCTCCGCGCATGCCGGCGGGTACTCCAGGCCCATCCACCACGTCGGAATAGGCCCAGGCGTGCAGTAGCCTTCCCCATAGGCCTGCTTGATGATGGCTTGCCGGTCCAGGGCCATGGAGAGGGCACGGCGCACCCGCACGTCGTTGAAGGGCGGCTTGCGGAGCTGCATCTGCCACGTGTTCGTACCGCCCGTGTTCATCTCCATGACCCGCAGGTAGGAGGTCTCCCCTGGTTTCTCCGTCCGCAGGATGTCCTCCACCAGGTCCCAGGAGAAGTTTATCAGGGTGTCTATGCGTTTGGTGCGGTAGGCGGCTACCTGAGTGGCCACGTCGGGCATAAAGGTCAGCTCGATGCGGTCCAGGTAGGGGAGCTGCTGCCCGAACTCGTCCTTCTTCCAGTAGTTGGGGTTCCGTTTGAAGTAGAGCCGGTTCTGCGGCACATGCTGCTCAAAGAGCATGAACCCGGAGCCCAGGGGCGGTGGCGCTATCAGCCCGCCCTCTTTCTCAAAGCCTTCCCTGGAGAAGATGTAGAAGGCGGGGTGGGTGATGGCATCCACAAACCCGGCGTGGGGGAACTTGAGGTTGATGACCAGGGTCCCCTTGTCGGGGGCCTGGATGCTCTCCACCGACTGGAAGATCCCCCACTGCTGGAACGCCTTGGGGTCCAGGTACTTGTCGTAGGAGTACTTGATGTCCTCGGCGGTGAGGGGCCGCCCGTTCAGGGGCGGCACGTTCTGCCAGCGGACCTCGGGGCGAATCTTGAAGGTGTACTGGGTCGGGCCAGTCTGCTTCCAGCTCTCGCACACGTCACACTCCGCCACGAGCTGCCGGAGGTTGTCCTTGCCCTTGAAAGCGTCAGTGAGGCGCATGTTGGCCCGCACCAGGGTATTGTAGACCACGTTGCCCCAGACGTAGGTGCCCGTGTTGCCGGTGAAGGGGTCCCAGTTGCTGGGGTCATAGCGCAGGTCCACATGCAGGACACCACCGTACTTGGGCTTGGCGTCCTTGGGGTTGGGGAGCCGGCTCCAGTGGTACTTGGCCACCAGGGGGTGGGCCTGGGCCATCCCTCGGGGGATGAGCTCCTCCGGGGTCTTGAACTCGCTCTTGGGTGCGGCGGGCGCCGGCGCCGCGGGCTTGGGCGCCTCCTTGGTGGGCTCCACCCTGGCTTGAGGCACTACAGTGGCTTGCGCCCTGGGCGTCTCCTTGGCCGGCACGGCGGCAGGCGCCTGGGTTGCCGCCGGGGCCGGCTTCGCCGCCTGCCGTGCGCAGGCTCCCAGGACAAACACCAAAGTGAGCACGGCCATGAGGGCAACAACGAATCTGCCTTTGCTAGGCTCTCCCATCTCTTCCTCCCCCGAGCAAAAGTGTGCTAGCGACCAGAATACACCCCACAACGTCTGTCCATGTAGGTAGATGCTAGCATGGGAGTTGGGGTAAGTCAATAGAGTCCTGGGCTTTGCTCAAAGATTATCGCCGTGTACGGATCCCGATATTGAGAACACATTCACAAACACGCACAAAGAGCGACGAAAACCGACGGCGCGGTGCGAAAGGGGTTGAACGTTTGGGGAGTCCGGTCGGCTGATGGTGTGCAGGGCAACGAAGCCTTCGGTCTCGGTTGGGCACCGTCCTTGCTCGTCGCGATAGCCAGAGCGAAGGATCTGTAGGCGCAGAAACAAGCTGCCCTGGCATGAGGAAGGACTCCCCGATGCCAGGGCAGCTATGGTTACCTGGGTCGCTATGTTGCCGGGCTACCCCCTACTTGTCGTACCAGGTGTACTCGATGGCGAAGGCTCCCCAGCCGTGGATGAAGTAGTAGAGGTCGTGGGTGACCCAGTTCTGCATGTAGGGCCGGGTGAACTCCGCGAAGTAGTGTTGAGCGGGCAGGAGGATCCATACCTGATCCCTCAGCCGCTCATCAATCTGGCGGGCGAGGGCGCGCCGCTTCTGGAGGTCGAACTCGCCTCGCTGCGCCTCCACCAGCCTGTCTATCTCGGGGTCGCTGATGTTCTGGAAGTTCTCAGGTCCCTGAGTGTGCACCTTCCAGGCGAAGGCGTCCAGGTCGGTGCCGATGCCGACACCTGTCCCTGGTCCAATGATTCCCTCAAACTCCCGCCCGCGCAGTAGCTGGAGGTGGATGGTCGTCTCCCGCCGCTTGATGTTCGCCACCACGCCGATGGCCTTCCAGAACTCCTGGGCCGTCTCCATGTGCGCCTGCTCCGAGGCGAGGGGGCCGCCACCAGGGCCACCGCCGCTGAAGTCGAAGGTAAGGGGGTTCTTCTCGTCAAAGCCCGCTTCCTTGAGCAGCGCCTTTGCCTGGGCGGGGTCGTACTTGTTCCATGGCCCCAACTCATCGCAGCCACGAGGGAAGTCCAGGCCCTGCCACCAGGTGGGGATAGGCCCTGGCGAGCAGTAGCCCTCGTTGTAGGCGCGCTTGATCATGGCTCGCCGGTCCAGGGCCATGGACAGGGCGCGGCGCACCCGCACGTCGGTGAAGGGGGGCTTGCGCAACTGGAACCGCCACACCTGGGTGCCGCCCGTGTTCATCTCCATGGCCCTCAGGTAGGCCGTCTCCCCCACCTTCTCCGTCCGCAGAACATCTACTACTGGGTCCCAGGCGAAGAACTGGATGGTGTCGATCTGCTGGGTCCGGAAAGCGGCCACCTGGGTGGCCGGGTCAGGCATGAAGGTCATCTCAATACGGTCCAGGTAGGGGAGCTGCTGCCCGAACTCGTCCTTCTTCCAGTAGTTGGGATTGCGTTTCCAGGTGAGGCGGTTCTGGGGCACGTGCTGCTCGAAGAGCATGAACCCAGAGCCGAGAGGCGGAGCCACCTTCAGGCCACCCTCCCGCTCAAAGGCTTCCTTAGGGAAGATGTAGAAGGCGGGGTGGGTGATGGCGTCCACGAACCCCGCGTGGGGGTACTTCATGTTGATGACAAGGGTCTGCTTGTCGGGGGCCTGGATGCTCTCAACCGATTGGAAAATCCCCCACTGCTGGAAGGCCTTGGGGTCCAGGTATTTGTCATACGCGTACTTGATGTCCTCGGCGGTGAGGGGCCTCCCGTTGAGGGGGGGCACGTTCTGCCACTTGGCATCAGGCCTGATTTTGAAGGTGTACTGGGTGGGGCTGGTCACCTTCCAACTCTCGCAGATGTCGCACTCGGCCACGAGTTGGCGCAGGTTGTCCTTGCCTTTGAAGGCGTCAGAGAGGCGCATGTTGGCCCGCACCAGGTTGCTATAGATGACGTTGCCCCAGACGTAGGTGCCCACGTTGCCGGTGAAGGGGTCCCAGTTGCTGGGGTCGTAGCGC
>JACQUN010000169.1 GCA_016210285.1 Chloroflexota bacterium | reverse complement strand
GGTTCAGGAGGGGATGGGGCAGGTGGTGTTGCTCAGCGGAGAGGCAGGCATCGGCAAGTCGCGGCTGGCGCAGGTGTTGCAGGAGCAGGTGGCGAGCGATCCTGAGGCGTGGCTGACGCCGTGTCAGTGTTCCCCGTATCACACCAACAGTGCCCTGTATCCGGTGATCGACCTGTTGGAGCGGGTGGTGTTGCAGTTTGATCGGGGGGATACGCCTCAGCAGAGGATGAGCAAGTTAGAGGGGTTTCTGGCGCAGTATGGTTTTGCCCTGCCGGAGGCCGTGCCGCTGTTTGCCTCCCTGCTGTCCATTCCGCCTGGGGAGGGTTATCCCCCGCTCAACCTGACCCCTGAGCGGCAGAAGCAGAAGACGCTGGAGGCCCTGCTGCGGGTGCTGCTTTTGAGGGCGTCTCAGCAGCCGGTGCTTTTGGTGGTGGAGGATTTGCACTGGGTGGACCCCACCACGCTGGAGTTGCTCAGCCTGATCGTGGACCAGGGGCCGACGATGCGGGTCCTGACCCTGTTCACCTGCCGGCCGGACTTTGCTTCGCCGTGGGGGGGGCGCTCACACCTGACGCAGGTCACGTTGGGTCGTTTGACGCGGCGGCAGGCGGCGGACATGGTGGATAGAGTGGCGCAGGGGAAGGGGCTGCCTGGGGAGGTGGTGGAGCAGGTGGTGGTCAAGACGGATGGGGTGCCTTTGTTTGTGGAAGAGCTGACCAAGATGGTGCTGGAGTCGGGTCTGCTTGTGGAGCGGGAGGGCCGGTATGAGTTGACCGGTCCTCTGCCCCCTCTGGCGATCCCTGCGACATTGCAGGACTCGTTGATGGCGCGGCTGGACCGGCTGGCCTCCGTCAAGGAGGTGGCGCAGTTGGGATCGGTGCTGGGGAGGGAGTTTTCGTATGAGGTGTTGCAGGTGGTGTCTCTGTCAGATGAGGAGACCTTGCAGCGGGGGTTGTCGCAGTTGGTGGAGGCGGAGCTGCTCTACCAGCGGGGCCTACCGCATCAGGCGACGTATGTCTTCAAGCACGCGCTGGTGCAGGAGGCAGCGTATCAATCGCTGCTGAAGAGTAGGAGACAACACTACCATCAGCGAATTGCGCAGGTGTTAGAGGAGCGGTTTCCTGAGATGGCTGAAACTCAACCTGAGTTGCTGGCGCATCACTACACGGAGGCGGGCCTCGTCGAGCAGGCGATCCCCTGCTGGCAGCGGGCCGGGGAGCGAGCCGCCCAGCGCTCGGCTTGCTTGGAGGCGATCCATCACCTCAAGAAAGGGCTGGAACTGCTCAAGACCCTGCCGGACAGCCCTGAGCGGGTACAGCGGGAGCTCAATTTGCAGATCGCCCTGGGGGCGGTCTTGATGTCCACCAAAGGTTGGGGAGCTCCAGAGGCGGAACAGGTCTTCGCCCGGGCGCAGGAGTTGTGTCAGCAGGCAGAGGAAACACCGCAGGTCTTTCTGGCGCTATTGGGGATATGGCTGGTTTATATAGCGAGAGCGGATTACCAGACGGCGCGTAAGCTGGGCGAGCAGGCTCTGGGCCGGGCCCGGAGGCTGCAAGACCCTGCTCTTCTTATGTGGACATACCATGAGATGGGGGTAACCTTTGCCTGCCTTGGGGAACTCGCTTCAGCCCAAGAGCACGTTGAACAGGGTATTGCCCTCTACCATTCTCAGCAGCACCGCTCCTTCTTATCTTTCAACCACGATCCCAGCGTGGGTTGTCTGACCATTGCATCCTATTTCTTGGAGGTGCTTGGCTATCCGGACCAGGCCCTGAAGAGGAGCCGTGAGGCCCTGACCCTGGCCCGGGGTCTGTCTCATCCCCAAAGCCTGGCGTTTGCCCTTGCCGGCGCTGCCTGGTTCCATCAACTCCGTCGGGAGCCGCAAGAGGCCTTGCAGCGGGCAGAGGCGGTGATTGCGCTCGCTACGGAACAGGGGTTTCCCCTCTACCTGGGACGGGGGTTTATCTTTCGGGGCTGGGCGCTGGCCGAGCAAGGGCAGGCGGAGGAGGGGATTGCGCAGATGCGCCAGGGTCTGGCCACCTATCGGGCTACGGGGGCAAAGATAGTATTGACCTATTTCCTTG
>JACQUN010000170.1 GCA_016210285.1 Chloroflexota bacterium | reverse complement strand
CTGCTTACGCCTGGCCCATGGCCCCCACGGAGTTGGCGGCCGCTGGCCCGGTGCTGGTGTGGCATACCCCCGGGCGCCCGGTGGCCCTGGCGTTGCCATCGGCCTCATAGGCCGCTGCCTGCTCGTGGCGTGCGCTGATAAAGCGGAGCCGGTCCGGGACGTCGTACAGGGCGTCGTACACCGACATCATGTGGACGGAGATGACGCCGAAGGCGGTATCCACCCCCTGGGCAAGCAGGGAGTCGACCACCGCGCGGCCCCCGTTCATCCTGGCCATGCTCTCTCCTCCCTCCGAGAGGAATCCCTGCCGTCATCTTACATCAGGGTCTGGCGGCACGGTAGTGGGAAGCCTGCTTTGCAAGTAAGGGGCTCGCGCTAAAGCCCCAGCACGGGGCGCAGGCCCTGAAATATCATCCGCACGGCGATGGCGGCTAGGAGCAGGCTGGCGACCTTGGAGACCGCCTTCAGGCCTCCCTGCCCCAGGAAGCCGGTGATGGCCCCAGCCTGATGGAACATGGCCCACGCCACCACAAGGTTCAGGGCGAAGCTCAGGAGGACTGCCCCCACCGGGTACTGGTCGCTCAGGAGGAGCAGGGTGGCAATGGTGGCCGGGCCCGCTGTGAGGGGCGTCCCGATGGGCACCACCTCGATCAGCTCCTCCTTCACTGGGGTATCCAGCAGCTTGCCCCCGGTCAGGTCCCGAAGCGCCAAGATGAGGAGCACGAGCCCCCCAGCAATGGCGAAGTGGGCGACACTGATGTCCAGCAAGCGCAGAACAGACTTGCCCAGGAACAGAAAGCCAACCCCCACGCTGACGGCGGTCAGGATGGCGATGTTGACCATCCGGGCCCTTTGCCGGGCCGTTACGTCCTGGGTGAGGGAGATCACCACAGGGATTGTGCCGATGGCGTCTATGGCGACAAAGAGCGGGACAAAGGCCAGCCCCACGTCTCGAAAGAAGGACACCATCCCACATCGTCTCCGCGCTGTGCTCGCCTCTCTCCTAACAAGAGGAGAGGAGATGGAGGTGAGGGTCTTTCAACAGCCTCATGGGGCGCGGCTACACCAGCAGGCTGAGCGGGTTCTCCAGCAGGCGTTTCACCTCGCTCAGGAAGCGTGCCGCCTGGGCGCCGTCGGCCACCCGGTGGTCCACCGAGAGGGTCGCCTTCATGATCTGGGAGGCGGTGACCTGGCCCTCCCGCACGACGGGCTGCTGGCGCACGGCCCCTACCGCCAGCACCGCGGCCTGAGGCGGGAAGATGATGGCGGTGAAGCTGTCCACATCGAACATGCCCAGGTTGCTGATGCTGAAGGTGCCGCCGGTATACTCCTCCTCCCGCAGGCGGCCCTGGTTGGCGCGCTCCACCAGGTCTTTGCTGGCCTTGGCGATGTCCACCAGGGACTTGGAGCCGCAGTCTGTGATAGCGGGCACGATGAGGCCCTGGTCCTCCTTCAGGGCGATGGCGATGCCGATGCTGATGGTTGGGTTGACCTGAAGCCTGTCTTCCCGGAAAAAGGAGTTGAACGTGGGGAACCTGGCCAGGGTCGTGGCGCACGCCTTCACCATAAGATCGTTGACGCTGACCCGCACACCCTGGGGCTCCAGGGCCTTGTTGATCTGCTGGCGGAGCTCCATGGCTGCCGCCATGTCCACGTCAGCGGTGACGTAAAAGTGGGGGACCTCCCGCTTGCTGCGCGCCGTCAGGCGGGCGATGGCCTGGCGCATGCGGGAGAGCTCCACGTAGCGAGGGGCAGCCTTCTCCGTCGGTGCAGGTGCTGTGGGAGGCGCAGCGGCGCGGGGAGCAGCGGCGGGCGCCGCTTCCCCTGGGGGCGCTGCGGGTGCCGGGGTTGCCTCCTGCGCCGGAGCGGGGGGTGCCTTCACCCCCTTCTCATGCTCCAGGATGTCCTTCTCGACAATACGACCGCTCGGGCCTGTGCCCCTGACCTTCGCCAGGTCTATTCCCTTCTCCTGGGCCAGGCGGCGCGCCAGCGGCGAAACCCTTAGCTCGCCGGGTGGAGCCGCTTGCACCTCTTCGGTGGTCGGAGATGGCGCAGCGGCTGGAGCCTGGACCTGCGAAGCTGGGGGCCGGGCTTGGGCGGGGGCGGCTTCCCTCAGGGTATCTTCCGGCATCGGCTCCTCCGCGCCAGCGATGATCCCGATGGCTGTTCCCACGGGGACCGTGGTGCCCGCGGGGACCAGGATCTTGCGCAGCACCCCGGAGGCGTAGGCCTCCATCTCCACCACGGCCTTGTCCGTCTCGATCTCAGCCACCGGCTCCCCCCGGTTCACGGGCTGGCCCTCCTGCTTCAGCCAGCGGACAACGCGCCCCTGCTGCATGTCATAACCCATCTGGGGCATGACCAGTTTCGTTGCCAAGGAATGCCTCCCTCAAGAGCTGACCTTGCGATAGGCAAGCGGGCGGACTGCTCGTGAATGGCTGACCTTCTACAGGCGCAAGGTGGAACTGCCGCTATTGTATCCGTTTCTACGCCAGGGGGACAAGGGCCAAACTCGCGCTGGTGGGCGAACAAGAAGCATGCAGAAACGGGCGATGACACGGCAGAAGACGTGGTGACTCATTGTTGACACTGCTGGTCGGCTTCCCTAGAATGGGCTTGAGTGGAGCGGGCGGGCGTAACTCAGCGGTAGAGTGTCTGCTTCCCAAGCAGAAAGTCGGGGGTTCGAATCCCCCTGCCCGCTCCATGTCTTCTGTCCGCTGTGCTATCTTCTCCTGCAGAGACCTGGGCTTCATCTGCTGCGTCGTGCAGCCGCGCAGAACGGGGGGGAAGAAGCCGTGAAGTGGTTTGCAGTGCTCCTGCTTGTCGCCCTGCTCGCCCTCTCTGTGCTGGCTCTTCGGATTTGGAATGAAAGCCAGAAGGCTCAGGGAGAGCTAGCTCTTGTTGGTGAAGAGCTCGATGTTGCCCGCCAGCAGCTTGCAGATGCCGAAGGGAAGAACCGAGATCTCCTGAGAAGGTTGGATGAGCTGCAAGGGCAGCTACGGCGAGCCCCGAGGGACACGGCGGGGACACCAGATGGCCGGGAGGAGGGACTGCCCCAGAGCCAAACCGATGAGCTTGCGAAGCTCAAAGAGACCCTCGCCTCGGCTGAGCGCCAAAACCAGAGCTTGCAGCAGGAGGTGACCTCACTCCAGGGGGAGCTCAAGAGGCAACAGCAGGAGTGGGAAAAGGCCAGGGATGCTTTAGAGCAGGAGCTGAAAGAGAAACAAAAGGCCCTTCAGGACCTTACCCAGAAGAAGGAGACTGCCGGAAAGTATGTGAATGCGGTGACCGCTCTGTTGAGACTCCGGCATGACAGCATGGCCGGGCGAACACCACCCACGGTCGAGCCCTACACGGCCATTCCCGTGAAGCCGGTGGAGGTCCGCAACGCCCCAGAGATCGCTGCCATTGCGGACCAGCTTCAGGACCTGAACGATCCAACGTTTCTCAGTCTGATACGCCAGTGGAAAGGGGCTGCAAGCCTCAACGACGCAGAGCTGTATCTCTGGGATTGGGCCTGGTGGGGTATGACCGCGGCACGGGAGCTATTGAAGTAGGAGTTTTGCCAGACTTCTGGCCCCGCTTCAACGCTTTGAGCCGGCAGGCGAGGTGGCGGTGGCGCCGTACCCACCGTGGCGAAGGCCGAGGCAGTCAAGGGACCCAGCCATGAATCTGCTCACGCATGATTGACAGCACTGCGAATGCGGTCACAGATGGTTCTGGTCGGTGCTACCCGCCGGCCTGCTGCCCCACGGCTTGGGCAAACTCCCGCAGGGTCGCCTCGGCCTTGTGGCGGATGACCGACTGGCCCAGCTCCCCCAGCTTGCCCAGGAAGGCAAGGTCGGCCTGTATGCCCAGCGCCGTGTGCCCGGGCGCTGGCTCACCCAGCTCCAGTGTGATGGTTCCCTGGACGGCTCCGCCCACGCGTCGCTCCCGGCCCTCTACCGCCATGACCATCCGCTGGCGCGCATCATCCCGCTGCTGAAGCGTCAGCCTGCCCTCCAGGGTCAGGCTCACGGCCCCCAGCCGCACCCGCATAGTTCCTGCATAGGTATCATCGCCCTGGGGCTGCACCCCCTCGACGCCCGGGATGCAGAGGGCGGCGTGGCCCATGTCCTGGAGGAGTTCCCAGACCTTCGCCCGTCCTGCAGGCACGGCGCACTGGAACTGGAGCCTCATGGTCTGACCTGTGCTTGAGCCTGCCCTCCGCAGCGTTGAAGGGCCCGCTCCAGGGCGCGCTGGGCGATGACGGCAGCCATGTCCCGCTTGTAGGCGGCGGAGCCCCGGACGTCCTCGACGGGGTCCACCTCCTCTTTGACAAGGGCGGCTGCCTCCCGGAGCAGGGCGGGCGTGAGGCGCTGCCCCCGCAGCGCAGCCTCGGCGCGCCGGGCCCGGATGGGCACCGGGCCTGCGGAGCCCAGGGCTATCCTGGCTTCCCGACATATGCCTTCCGAGTCGAGATGGAGCAAGGCGGCTGCGGAGATGGTGGCGTAGTCGTCGGCGCTGCGGGGCAGGAACTTGATGAAGGCGCCGCCGCTGCGAGAAGGTGCGGGAGGGACGACCACTTCCGTGACCACCTCTCCCGTCTCAAGAGCTGTCTCGAAGTAGCCCTTGTAAAGCGCCTCCACAGGCAGGGTGCGCTCCCCCTTCTGGGAGACCACACGGACTGTCGCCCCCAGGGCAATGAGGGAGGGGGGTGGGTCCTGGTTAGGGTCGGCGTGGGCGAGCCCGCCGCCGACGGTGGCCATGTTGCGGATGCGCACTGAGGCCACCTGGCGGTAGGTCTCGGCCAGGAGCGGCCAGCCCTGCTGCGCAGCGGGGGACACCTCCAGAGCCCGTTGGGAGCAGGTCGCCCCGGCCCGCAGGCTCCCATCGGTCACCTCCAGGCGGCCCAGGACGGGGATGCCAAGAAGGTTCACCAGGTGGGCGGGCTGGGCCAGGCGCTGCTTCATCAGCAGGACCAGCGCCGTCCCCCCGGCGATGAGGCGGGCGTCCTCGCCGTACTGTTCCAGCATGGCAAATGCCTCGTCCAGGGAGCGCGGCGTATGGAAGGTGAAGTCATGCACAGCCTATGGCTCCGCTGCCCGCTGGATGGATTCCAGGATCTTGTAGTAGCCGGTGCAACGGCAGAGGTTCCCCATCATCCACTCCTTGATCTCGTTTTCTGTGGGGTGGGGGTTGGCGTCCAGGAGCGCCTTGGCTGCCATAAGCTGGCCTGGGGTGCAGACCCCGCACTGAGCCCCCCCGTAGCGGAGGAAGGCGTCCTGAAGGGGATGAAGACGCCCCTCCTCGGGGGCCAGGGCTTCAACGGTGGTGACCTCGTGACCGCCAGCCTGCACCGCCAGGGTCAGGCAGGAGGCGACCATCGCCCCGTCCAGCAGCACCGTGCACGCCCCGCACACCCCCACGCTGCACGCCTCCTTCGTGCCGGTGAGCCCCAGGTCGTAGCGCAGGAAGTCCAGCAGGAGGCGGCGGGCTGGCACGGTGCGATGAATCTCCTTGCCGTTCACGGTGAGGCGGATTGGGTGCTCCATAGCTGCCTCGCAATCATAAGGTCAGCGCAAACTTCTTGGTATCCCGGCCTGGTGGTCATTGAGTAGACTTTGACAGACTGAGCACAGTCCCAAGGGCGGGCCTCAGGGCAGACTCCGCGAAGCGTCTCTCGGGAGATTCTTCGGTCGCTGGGCTCCCTCAGAGGGACAGGGTGGTGTCGCTTTGTTTGGGCCATGACCATAAGGCTGCGGCATGATGCCCCCGCCTTCAGCAGGGTAGAGATGGGCTCTCGGAATGCATTCAGGATGGTTCGGCCTTGGCCTGCATAGTATAATGAGCGACACAAAATCGCAAGATGAGGCGCATGATGACCACCTACACTACCATCGGCAAGCCAGTCCCCCGGCTGGAGGGCAACGACAAGGTGCTGGGCCGCGCCCGGTACGTCGCGGACCTCGGCTTGCCTGGGATGCTGTGGGGCAAGGCCCTGCGCAGCCCCTACCCGCACGCCCGCATCCTCGGCATAGACGCCTCCAAGGCCAGGCGCATCCCTGGTGTCCATGCAGTCCTCACCGCCCAGGACATCCCCGATACGCGGGTGGGACGCCGCCTGCGGGATATGCCTGTGCTGGCCCGGGGCCGGGTGCGCTTCATCGGCGAGAAGGTGGCTGCGGTGGCAGCCGAGGACCCCGATGTGGCGGAGGAGGCGCTGCTGGCCATCGAGGTGGAGTACCAGGCACTCCCCGCGGTCTTCGATCCCCTGGAGGCCATGCAGGAGGGGGCACCGCTGCTCCACGAGGGGTTGCCCGGCTACCAGGGGCTGCCCGGGCCGATGGACAAGGCCAGCAACGTGGTCTCGCACGTCACCTGGAGCAAGGGGGATGTCCAGGAGGGGTTTGCCCAGGCGGACCATGTTTTCGAGCATACTTTGACCTGCCCCTTCGTCCACCAGGCCTACCTGGAGCCTCACGCCTGCGTCGTCAGGATTGACGAGGGCGGGCGGGTCCAGGTGTGGGCCAACAACAAGACCCCGTTCCTGCTGCGCCGCCAGCTCGCCGAGGGTGCCCTCCTTCCGGAGGAGCGCATTGTGGTGCACCCGGTCCCCATAGGCGGCGACTTCGGAGGCAAGGGCTCTTTCATGGATGTGCCTCTGGCCTACTTCCTGGCCGGGGCCAGCCGCCGCCCGGTCAAGATGGTCATGAGCTACATCGAGGAGCTGATGGCGGGGAACCCGCGCCACCCGGTAGTGGCAACCCTTCGGTCGGGGGTCACGCGGGATGGGCGAATCGTGGCCAGGCAGGTTCGGATGGTGTTCAACAGTGGGGCCTACGCTGCCTTCAAGCCCAGTCCCTCGGTAACCCTGCTGGGGGCCAGCCATGCCGCAGGGCCCTACAGCATCCCCCATGCGCGTATTGACAGCTATGTGGTGTACACGAACTGCGTCCCTTGCGGCCACTTCCGCGCACCAGGGGAGCCCCAGGCCGTCTTCGTCGCGGAGTCCCACATGGACATGGTGGCCCGCGAGTTGGGGCTGGATCCCCTGGAGTTCCGCCTTCGAAACCTGGTGCGCGAAGGGGATACCTCCCCGACCGGGGAGCAGTGGCACCACATCCGCGCCGAGGAGACCCTCCGGGCCGCCGCTGAGGCCATCGGCTGGGGGAAGCCCAAGGATAGGCCCAACGTTGGCAGGGGGATAGCCATGGGCGAGCGCCACGTGGGCATCGGCCAGTCCAACGCCACCCTGCGGCTGGAACCGGATGGCTCCCTCACGCTCTTGACCCCGGTGCTGGATACGGGGACAGGGGCGCACCTCATCCTGCGCCAGGTGGTGGCCGAGGTGCTGTCGGTCCCTGTGGAGCAGGTCAGCGTGGTGAACGTGGACACCAGCGCCGCCCCCTTCGACTCGGGGGTAGGGGGCAGCCGCGTCACCTTCGTGGCGGGCCAGACGGCCCTGCGGGCCGCCCAGCAGCTCCGGCAGAAGCTGGCTGCCCTGGCTGCGGAGCGCCTGGGGTGCCAGGAGAGCGAAGTCCAGCTTGCGGAGGGGGCCTTCCAGGCCAGGGGCCGACGCCTCACGCTGGCGCAGGTGGCGGCTGGCGCGCCCCTGGAGGCGACCAGCGTCTTTGTGGAGTTCTCGGCGACCCAGTTCGCCGAGGTCACGGGCTTCACCGCCCAGGCCGCCGAGGTGGAGGTGGACCCCGACACCGGCCAGGTGCAGGTTCGATGCATCGTGTCAGCCAACGACGTTGGGACAGTCTTGAACCCGATAGCGCACCAGGGGCAGATTGAAGGGGGGGTTATCCAGGGCCTGGGCTATGCTCTGATGGAGGAGCTAAGGGTGTCCGAGGGCCGCGTCTCCACCCTCACCTTTGGTGAGTACAAGATTCCAACAATGAAGGACGTGCCTCCCCTGACCACGGTCCTCCTGGAGAGCCCCACCGGGCCTGGCCCGTTCCAGGGCAAGGCCATCGGGGAGCATGCCATCTCCCCCATCGCCCCCGCCATCGCAAACGCTCTCTTTGACGCCATCGGGGTGCGCATCGCCGACCTCCCTATCACTGCGGAGAAGGTCTACTCGGCGTTGCAGGAGAAGCGACACGGGGGTGGCTGAGCCAGGGAAATCCTGGGATTCCCTGCTTCCCCGCGGCTACAGGGGCGGCATGATGTTGATGGCGTTGCCCCCGCGCAGGACAACCCCTGGTCCCAGAAGCGCCAGGTCAGGCGCTCCCCTCACACTCCCAGAGGTCCTGGGGTGTCGAGGGGGTGCTCCCCCCAGGGCGCGGGAGGTAGAGCAACCCGTGGCGAGGGTCGTATGCGGCTGGTGCATCTGAGCCTGCGTAACTTCCGGAACTACCGGTCGCTGGAGCTGGAGCTGCCTCCAGGGGTGGTGGTCTTTCACGGCGACAACGCCCAGGGCAAGAGCAACCTGCTGGAGGCCGTGTACCTGCTGGCTATCGCCCGTTCCCACCGCGCCGAGAACGAGCGGGAGATGGTCAACCTTGAGTCCTTGCGAGGGGACGGGTATTGCAGGGTTGCGGGCCTGGCGCAGGGGAGGGACGGCTCCCAGACCCGCATCCAGGTAGACATGCTGTGGGCGCCCCCCGAGACGCCGGGGGAAGGGCGCGAGCCCAGCCGGGGGGCCTTCCAGAAGCACTTCCGCCTGAATGGCGTGCCCAGGTCTGCTGCCAGGGTCCTGGGGTCGGTGAATGCGGTGCTGTTCTCGGCGGAGGACCTGCAACTGGTGCTGGGCAGCCCTTCCCTGCGCCGCCGCTTCCTTGATGTCCTCCTCTCCCAGGTGGACCGAGCCTATGTGCGTTCCCTCCAGCGCTACCACCAGGTGCTGACGCAGCGGAACCACCTCCTCAAGCGCATTGGGGAGGGGAAGGCCAAGCCGGGGGAGCTCTTGTTCTGGGACCAGGCGCTCAGCACCGAGGGGGCCCTCATCGTCCGGCGGCGGTTGGACGGGCTGGCTGGCCTGGCGCCGGAGGCTGCAAGGCTTCATACTGCCCTGGCCGGTTCTGACCAGGGGCTGGAGGTCCGCTACCGGCCGAGCATCCCCGTCGAGGGGGATCCGCAACCGGAGCACTACCTGAAAGTGCTGGAAGGACTCAGGCCCAGGGAGGTGGGGGCTGGGCAGTCTCTGGTAGGCCCCCACCGGGACGACCTTGCGCTGCTTCTGGAGGGCAGGGAGGTGGCGGTCTATGGCTCCCGAGGGCAGGCGCGCACGGTTGCCCTGGCCCTGCGCCTGGCCGAGGCCCGCTTCCTGGCTCGAGAGCGCGGTGAGGAGCCGATTCTGCTCCTGGACGATGTCCTTTCGGAGCTGGACCCAGCACGACAGCAGCAGGTGCTGGCAGAGGCGTCCCGGGTGGAACAGGCCCTGGTCACCCTGGTGGCCCTGGAGCAGCACCGCCTCCTCGTGGGAGGCGCGCCGCGATTCCTCGTTCAGGGGGGGGGTGTCACTCCGGAGCCGCCGGCAGGGCATCCTGCTCATCCCGCCGGATAGGAGATGCTGCCAGGAGCGTCCGGGACGTGCTATCCTGAATCACGCTGCGGGGGGCTCCGATGGAAGCTGATATCCAGGTTGAGGTCCGGCGCGCAGCCCAGGCGCTTGTCCAGGCGAGACATGTCGTGGCCCTTGTGGGGGCGGGCCTGTCCGTGGAGAGCGGTATTCCCCCCTTCCGTGGGCCCGGGGGCCTGTGGACCCGGTTCGGCGAGCCACCCATGGACGGGTATCAGCGCTTTCTGCGCGACCCCGCCTCCTACTGGCAGGAGCAGCTCCGCCAGCCCGCGGAGGGCCCTGCTGCGGAGATGCGCCACGCCATCGAGGGGGCCAGGCCCAATGCCGGCCACTTCGCCCTGGTGGCGCTGGAGCGGACGGGGCTCCTGCGCTACACTATCACCCAGAACGTGGATGGCCTGCACGTGGAGGCTGGCAGCCAGCGCCTGGTGGAGATCCACGGCAACCGCACCAAGCTCCGCTGCATCGCCTGCGGGCTCCGGGTCCCCAGGGACGGGTTTCTCATTGAGCGGCTCCCGCCCCGGTGCCCTGAGTGCGGGAGCCTCATCAAGGGCGATGGGGTGATGTTCGGCGAGCCCATCCCGCAGAGGTGGCTGGAGACCTGTGTGGAGCAAGCCTCCCTGTGCGACTGCATGCTCCTGGTGGGGACCAGCGGGACCGTGTACCCTGCGGCGGCCCTCCCCAGGATGGTGAGGTCCCGTGGTGGGATGCTGATTGAGGTGAACCCGCTGCCCACCCATCTGACCCACGTTTGTGACCTTGTGCTCCAGGGCTCAGCGGCCCGGGTCCTGCCCATGCTGGTGGAGGCCGTGCAAGGGCTCTCCAACGGCCAGGCCCCGGGGAGCGGGCGCGGCCCGTAGGTGACTCACCCCCCGCCGCTTCGGAGCGGCATGGCTCAGCATACGTGTTCCCCTCTGGAGAGCTCGTTGCAAGACCCTCGTCATATCCAGGGCAAGTCGAAATGCGGTCGTGGTGAGCCTGTCGGACCGTGAGCTGAAGGGGAAGACCTCGCTATCCAGAGCCTGTTGCAGGATAGCGGGATGCCTGGGGGGTGTCTGACCGTTCGTTTACGCCGGTCCGGCGCCGGCGGCTGCAAGTCGCCGCTTGGCCTCATTGAAGACCGACGCTGGCAGCGGCCCTTTGCGCATGGCGGCCACGTTCTCCTTGAGGTGCGACGGGTTCAACGTCCCCACAATGGTGGTGCTCAGGTCCGGGTGGGTGATGGTGAACCGGAGCATGAACTCCGTCTGGGTCATTCCTTCCAGCAGTTCACGCAGGTTGGCTCGGTCCCAGAGCTTCCAGACCTCCTCAGCGCCCCGCCCCTCGCCGGGCGCGCCGCGCGCCACGCCGCCGCGGATGATCGTGCCCGCGCCGGCCCTGGCAGCCTGGGCGATGAGCGCCTCATGCTCCCGCTGTAGCGCGGAGTACGGGATCTGGAAGGCGTCAAACACGCCCATTTTGATGTGGTCCACCAGGTTGGGCAGCGTGGAAGAGGAGCCGATAAAGCGCAGCTTGCCCTCCCTCTTCAAGTCCAGCAGCGTCTGGATGGCCCCCTCCTGCTCCAGCACCTGCTTGGAGGGGCTCGCGTGGAACTGGACGAGGTCCAGGTGGTTCGTCTTCATACGCTTCAGGCTCTGGTTCACACCGTCCACGATGTTCTTGCGGGTGAAGCTGTGCGGGAAGCGCTCACCCGGCGGGACCGAGACCGACGATCTGTCCACCAGGCAGCCGCACTTGGAGGCGAGGAAGTACTCGCTACGGCGGTGGGAGATGTACTTGCCAATGCTCTCCTCACTCTCGCCATAGTCAATGGAGGTGTCGATGAAGTTGATGCCGGCATCCAACACGGCGTTGAGCACCTGCTGGGCCTGGTCAGGCGCAAGCGGCCGGCCGCGCCAATCGCCGGGGCCGCGCAGCTCCATAGCGCCAAAGCCGAGCACGGTCACTTCGAGGCCGGTGCGTCCGAGCTTCCGTTTGGGCAGGTCTGCCATGGGCCCCCCTTCATGCCGACACTACGTGTGTGATTATAACACCAGGGCGCGCTCCCCGATCTCTCTCAGGCCAGCCTGGTTCAGCATTGGCCGTCGCACAGGCATCAAGGTATCCCGAGGCTCGCATCTGGGAGAGCCCAGAGAGGGGTTCGCCCTCTCTGGCGGGGGTTTTGGGTGTCCCCCAGAGCTTTTTCCCTCCCCCTCTCCTGCACACAGGAGAGGGGGACACAGGGGATGAGGGTCTTGAGGTAGTCCTCTTAGCAGGCTGCTGAAAAAAGGGGCGTGCAGAGGGGCGAAGCCCTTTTGCCGGGAGTCTGAGGGTGCCCCTCAGATACAAACTCTCCCCCCTTCCTGGCCAGGAAGGGGGCAAGGGGGACGGTCGAAAGGGTTTTTCAGCACCCTCTTAGGTTGCCCTGTCCAGTGCGTAGGCGCGATGCAGGGCCCGCT
>JACQUN010000173.1 GCA_016210285.1 Chloroflexota bacterium | reverse complement strand
GGTCACCACCCTGGCCGGGTCCGGAGTTCCCGGGTGGCTCGATGCCACCGGCGCCGCCGCCAGGTTTTTTAATCCCGAAGGGGTGGCGGTGGACGGGTCAGGGAACGTCTACGTGGCCGACAGAAACAACCAGCGGATCCGCAAGATCACCACCACGCCCCTCGGAGTGGTCACCACCCTGGCCGGGGGGCTAGCCGGGTGGCTTGATGCCACCGGCGCCGCCGCCAAGTTTTTTAATCCCACCGGGGTGGCGGTGGACGGGTCAGGGAACGTCTACGTCGCTGACAGAAGCAACCACCGGGTCCGCATGGTCACGCCCGCCGGGGCGGTGACCACCCTGGCCGGGTCCGGAACTCTCGGGTGGGCCGACGGCCCCGCCGCCGTCGCCCAGTTTAATGAGCCCATCGGGGTGGCGGTGGACGGGGCCTGCAACGTCTACGTCGGTGACTTTAGTAACCACCGGATCCGCAAGATTACAGACACACAAGTGTGTCTGCAGCCCACCTTCACTCCGACACCGACATCAATCACGACCCCTACTCCCACGCCCACGCCTACGGCCACGCCGACCCCGACGCCGGTGACGGTCACCGTGACGCCTGTGCCGCCCACGGGCGAGCTCCTGGTCTACTCGGTGAAGTTCGTCTGCGGCAGCGTGCGGCCCCTGGGCCCCAAGCCCTACATCCCTGGCATCGGAGACCCACCCTACGCCGTCGTCCCTGGCGTCTACCGCACCGCAGTCAACGTGCACAACTTCCTGGAAGGGACCGTCGAGTTCCAGAAGAAGGCTGTGGAGGCCAACCCGCAGGGACAGGTCCGAGGCCGCATCTCCAGGAAGGTGAACGAGAAGCTGCTGGGCAACGAGGCGCTGGACGTCACCTGCAAGAACGTCGTGGACCTCCTGGGCGCGCCGACGCCGGACTTCCTGGAGGGCTTCGTGGTCATCGAGAGCCCGGTGGAGCTGGAGGTGACAGCAGTCTACACGGTGGAGGAGCTGCTGGAGCAGGGCATCAGCATCACCGTGGTGGAGAAGGAGCCGCACCGGGTGCAGCGCGGGCCTGTCACGCCCACACCGACGCCCACGGTAACGGTGACGGTGACGCGGACGCCCACGCCCACACCTACGGTGACGCCCACGCCCACGGTGACGGTGACGCGGACGCCCACGCCCACACCTACAGCGACGGTCACGCCCACGCCGACGCGGACGCCCACACCGACACCAACGGCCACGCCCACGCCGACGCCGACGCCCACCGTCTCCCCGACGCCGCCGCCGACGCCTACGCCCACGCCTTCGGCAAGGCCTGACCTGACCGTCCGAAAGCTCCAAATCGCCCCCTTCCCCTTCGCCGGTGGGACGGGCCTTTACGTGATCACTGTCACGAACCTGAGCAACAACGCCACCGCCAGCGCGCCTATCGTCGTCGTGGAGACCCTGCCGATCGGGTTCAGCCTCAACGTGAACCAGGCCACCGCACCATGGGTGTGTATGGTGACCAACCCTGGCCACCCCATCACGGCCAACGAGGTTGTGGAGTGCACCTATAACGGAGCGATAGCCCCCTTGATTAGCATTACCCTCGTTTTCGGGGTGGAGGTGCACCCCATCGCCGCAATGCCCCCGGGACCCAACTGTGTGGAGGTTAGACACCCCGACGACGTGAACCTTGCCAACAACGAGGCGTGCGTGAACCCAGTCTTTGCGCAGGGGAGTCAGCGGGACTGAAGGAATACGACGCGCAGCTTGGCATTGACTGGGGGTGGCAAGACCTGCACCAGCATTGAGCTCTACGTGGAGTGGCTGCGGGGGTATATCTGGGCCAAGGGGTACAGGGATGTTGTTCTTGCTGGGCACTCCATGGGGGGCGCCATCACCCAGCTCTACGCCCTGACGTATCCGGAGGAGCTCAAGGGGATCATCCTGGTAGGCACAGGGGCGCGCCTGCGCGTCCACCCCGACTACCTGCGCCAGTGTGAAGAGGCCTCCCAGGACCAGGGGAAGCTCCAGCAGTGGCTGAAGGACCGAGAGGCGACTCTGGCCAAGGTCGAGCCCCAGCTTCGCCAACTGCTGCTGAAAAAGGCAGCGGAGGTGGGCCCCGCCGTCCAGCTCAGCGACTTCCTCTGCTGCGACAGGTTCGACGTCATGGACCGCCTGGGGGAGCTACGCCTTCCCACCCTGGTGATGTGCGGCAGCGAGGACGTCATGACGCCGGTGAAGTACACGGCGTACCTGGCGGCGAAGATTCCGGGCGCCCGCAAGCATATCTACCAGGGGGCCACCCACTCGGTGCCCAATGAGCTGCCGGACCACGTGAACGGGGCCATCCAGGAGTTTATCGCCAGCCTATAGGGGGAGGGGCGCCGCTCTCCCTCCTAGCGGCGGAACTCGATGCGACGGAACCCTTCTGCGAAGGTGCAGCCAGCCCGCTCCCCCAGGCGACGGGCGTTGTTCTTGACGAACTCCCCCACATCGCGGCCAGTGCCCATCTGGCTCACGTGCTTGGCCAGGGCCTCGATCTTCGTCTCGATGGTATCGGTGGTGTCCACAAACACCTGGGGGTCCTCGGTGCCCCAGAAAAGGATAGCGCCCACCTTATGGGGTTGCAGACCCTCCCTTTCATGTTCGGGGAAGTGGAGGCGGTCGCGAGCGTAGGGAAAGCAGGCGTCCAGACTGACCTGCCCTGCCATGCGGTGGTCGCGGTGCGTGTGGGATGTGCGGCGGAAGGGGTCTGTGGTGAGCAGCACGTCCGGCCGCAGGCGGCGGATCTCCCGCACCAGTTGTCCGCGGAAGAGCGCACCGTCCTCCAGGCCGCCGTCGGGGTGGCGGAGGAAGATCACCTCTTGCAGCCCCAGCACCCGGGCTGCCGCCGCCTGCTCCTCCTCGCGGATGGCGGCCAGCCGCTCCGGCGTCATCTCGGGGTCGCTGGTGCCCTTTCCCCCATCGGTGCAAAGCACGCAGTAGACCTGCGCCCCTTCTCGCGCCCATCGGACAACGGTGCCACCGCAACCGATTTCGGCGTCGTCAGCATGGGGCGTTACCACGAGTACCCGACCCGGAGTATCCAAACCACGTCCTCCTTCCAGAGCAAGCCGTCACCTACGGGCAATCCGAGTGGGTGAAGGCCAAAGCAGCCGTTGTGGATTTGCGCTGTGCCCCCAATGATACCCCGCACCAATCCAGGCATCAAGGGCCAGGTACGGAGGGCGCAGGGTTCCTCTCCCTCCGCCTTCCCGGGGCGTGGGCCTCTTCCAGTTTCCAGCAGGGGTGCTATGATTCTTGGGTAACCAGACTCAAGGGCGCACACGCGACGCAGCGAAGGAGGCCACATGGGGTTTGAGACGATTCTCCTGGAGAAGCGCGACCACATCGCCAGGGTCACCCTGAACCGGCCTGAACGGCTCAACGCCATCAACGAGCGGATGTTCGAGGAGCTCAACGCGGCCCTGGGCGACGTTGCTGTGGACACTACGGTACGCGTGCTCGTGCTGACCGGGGCGGGGCGGGCCTTCTGCGCCTCCGCCGACGTCAAGGAGGAGCGGCAGGGGGGTGACCGCCTGCTGAGCCAGCGCAGCCCCTACGAGACGCGGGAGTTCATCCGCAGCCGTCCCCAAGGGGTGACCCTGCATCTCCACCAGATGGAGAAGCCGACCATCGCCATGGTCAACGGCCTGGCCATCGGAGACGGCTTCGACTGGGTTCTGGCCTGTGATATTCGTATCGGCTGCGAGCACGCCCGGTTCATGAACGCCTTCCTCCAGATGGGGCTGGTCTCTAACACGGGCGCCACCTGGCTCTACCCCCGGGCCATGGGCAGCAACAGGGCCCTGGAGCTCCTCTACACCGGCGACTGGCTGGAGGCGGAGGAGGCCTACCGGCTGGGCGTCCTGAATCGGCTGGTCCCGGCTGCGCGGCTCGAAGAGGAGACCATGGGACTCGCCCGGCGCATCGCTGAGCGTCCCCCCATCCCAAACCGGCTGGTGAGAGGGATGGTGCACCGGGGACTCACCCAATCCCTGGAGGAGCACCTGGTGGAGGCGGCCCAGGTGGAGGTGCTGACCCTCACCACCCAGGACCACCGGGAGGCCCTGGCTGCCTTTCTGGAGAAGCGCAAGCCAGTGTTCAAGGGCGAGTGACAGGCACGCCGATCTTGCGCAACAGGCCGTTCCAACGCCTTCATTGTCACCCTGAGCGCGGCTTCCTTCTCACCCTGAGCGAGGCGAGAGATTCTTCGCTTCGCGTAGCACGATTACCAGCGGAGGGCCAGAGAGACCTTGTTCGCAAAGCCAGGGCGCACCTCATAGTGGAGGGTTGACCGTTTCCTGGTGGGTCAACAGATGTGCAAGGGCAGGTGGCCTACCAGCATCCTCTGAAGATGGGGCGGGCTGCCAGGGACAGCGGCTCCACGTTGGCCCTCCTCGCTACACCACGGCCAGCGCCACTACCTCGATGAGCAGCTCAGGTCGCAGGAGCTGGTGCACCGCCACACCGGTGGCAGCGGGGAACGCCTTGCCGAAGTACTTTCGGCGTACGTCTCCCACGGCCCGGTAGCCCATGACCCCGTTGGGGGTGACGAACTCCAGGGTGTTGATGATGTCGTCCATGGAGTAGCCAGCCTCGGCTACCACGCGGGCGATGTTGGCGTAGGCCTGGTCTGCCTGGGCTACCACGTCCCATCCTCCCACGCTCTGGTCGGTGGCGTGGTCCACGGCTACCTGGCCGGAGATGGCCAGAAGCCTCCCCTTCTTCACCCCAGGCACGTGGGTCAGGCGTCGGAATCGGCGCTCCCACTCAGGGATGCGCACCTCCTGGCGACCCTCGCCGGTGACGGCCACAAGCTCAAGCTCCACATGCCCCTCGGGGCGGAGCAGGCGATTGATGATAATGCCTGTTGCTGCGGGGTACTGGCCCTGGTAGAAATCCCGCCGGGACCTGCTGACATTACGGTACTGGAGCTTGGCCTGTGGGTCAATGTAGTCCAGGTTCTCCACCACGTCCCCTGGACGCGCACCCGCTGCCTCCAGCACCGGCCCCAGCGACTGATAGCCCAGGGCTACCTGCTGTGCCGTGTTCTGGGGATACAGGCGTTTCCCGTCCTTCTCCTGACTGCCGACGGTGCCGGAGAACCAGAGGATCTCGCCGGTCCTGACCGCAGGGACATAGGTAAGCTGTGCGTAGCGCCCATAGCCAGGGTTGACCGCCTGCTTGTGCCCGCGGACCGCCACGGCGTTCACCTCCAGGAGGGCGTCTGGCCGCAGGAGGCTGTGCACGCAGATGCCGGTGGAGACGACGACCGGGTTGCTGCCCAGGTACTGGCGCCGTATCTCGCCCGTCTGGCGGTACTGAGGCAGCGCCACAGGGTTGATGTAGTCCACCGTTTTCACCACGTTTTCGAAGCTGAGACCAGCGGCTTCCAGCACGACCCCCAGCTTCTCGTAGATGACCTTGGTCTGCTCCAGCAGGTCGCCCTTGCAGAGGACCTTCCCTTCCTTGGGGTCGTAGGCGCTGGCGGTCTCTCCAGCC
This sequence comes from Chloroflexota bacterium, assembly GCA_016210285.1. Next base: position 2,909 of record JACQUN010000173.1, on the reverse strand, counting down.
AGATAGACGATGCCGTTCTTCTCCGCTCCCATGGAGAAGGTGTAGCGCCGCAGGTCCAGCCAGGGGAACTTGGCTGGGTCAACCTGGATGATGTTCTTCGCCATGCTTCCTCCCTTTCGTGCTCCCTTGTTGTGGAACCCCATTCTCTCACACCAGGACACCCGCCCGCACACCCTGCCGCAAAGAGTGTAGCCTGCTGAGGCGCCGGGAATCAACGTGGGGATAGGATCGGCTGCGGAGACCTTTTCGCCGGGTCAGGTTCACGGTCGCGCGAGAACCCTTGAGCACATAGCAAGGAGGGGCAGCTTATGCTAGAATAGGGCCGTGGCTAGCACTGCCAAGGCGCCCAGGGGCATCATTGATTCGCTGGCCAGTGGCTATGGCCTTGTTACGCGCAAGCCCTGGCTCTTGCTGTTACTTGTGCTCCTGGATATCCTGCTCTGGCTGGTCCCTGGTGTAAGGGCAGGGGACCTCTTCCGGCGGATGGCGGGGAGTCTGCTTGAGTGGGCGATGGGTGCACCCCTCACTCCTGACCAGACGCTTCAGACGGGGGCGCAGGCGGAGCAGTTGCTGGAGCTCTTTGCCAATCTGAACCTCCTGGCCCTCCTGGCATGGCAGGTCCCCGCCCTGAATGGTGTCTTGGGGACGACCCCCTCCGCGACGCCTGGCATGGCCTTGAGTGGTGGGACGCAGGTTCTGGGTTTCGTGGCTGGGATGCTGCTCCTGGGGTTGCTCTTGGCCTGCTTCTACTTTGCCCCCATAGGAGCATCGGTGCGAGGGAGTGGTGGGAGCGGAAGGGCGCTCGCGCGAAGCCTCGGATGGCTGTGGCTGCGGCTGGCGGGCTACCGGCTACTCCTGGCAGGGCTGCTCGTGGCCGGCGTGGCAGTAGTCGTCGCGCTCTCTGGGGTGGCCTCCGCGCTCGGGCCGGGGGCGCTCTCGGTAGCCCTGGGGGTGCTCTTCGCTGGGGGCATTCTCCTGGCGGTCCACCTGTTCCTGGCGGAGGAGGCGATCATCCTGGCGGGGCAGGGGCCAGCGAGGGCGCTGGCTCAGAGCTTCCGCATAGTCCACCGGAACTTTTGGCCGTGCCTGGGACTCTGGGCCCTGAGTAACGTGATAAGCCTGGGGATGCGAGTCATCTGGGAGCGTCTGGCGGCGCACCCCGCCGGGCTGATGGCAGCAATCCTGGGGAACGCTTACATTGCCACGGGCCTGGTAGCGGCGGTCATGGTGTTCTACTGGGACCGCCGGGGCCTGGGGGAGGTGGCCGAGGCTGTACGAGAACGGTAGGTCGGAACAGATGGAAGCTCCAGAGAGCAGAAGGCTAGCAGAATAGGGGCGGCAGCCCCTCGAAGGGAAGGTAGATTGCCATGGTGGAGAACAAGGACCAGAATGGCGGCGGCAACGGCAACTACACGGCCAGGGACATTCAGGTTCTTGAAGGGCCCGAGGCGGTGCGGCGCCGCCCGGGCATGTACATCGGCAGCACCGACCAGCGCGGCCTGCACCACCTGGCGTACGAGATCGTGGACAACAGCGTGGATGAGGCCATGGCTGGCTATTGCACGCGTATCATCATTGTCCTCAACCAGGATGGCTCCCTCCAGGTGGAGGATAACGGCCGCGGCATCCCCGTTGAGACACATCCCACCACCGGCAGGTCGGCCCTGGAGACAGTGCTCACGACCCTCCACTCCGGCGCCAAGTTTGGGGGAGGGAGCTACAAGGTCTCCGGCGGTCTGCACGGCGTGGGCGCTTCCGTGGTCAACTTCCTCTCGGCCTGGATGCGTGTGGAGGTCCGTCGGGGTGGACACCGCTACGTCCAGGAGTATGTGCGTGGCCGCCCCAAGGGGCCGGTCTCAGAAGAGGGGCTCGCCGAAGGGACGGGCACCGTGGTGGCCTTTCGGCCCGACCCGAAGGTGTTCCCCTCCCTGGAATACGATTGCGACGCCCTCCGCGAGCGGTTCCGGGAGGTCGCCTATCTGGTCCCCGGCCTGGAGCTGACCTTCCTCTGCCAGCAGCACGAGGAGGAGTCCACCTTCTACTTCGAAGGTGGCATCGCCAGCATGGTCGCCCACATGAACCGCTCCAAGGCGGTGCTGCACCCCCCCATCGCCGTGAACAAGGCCGCCGACTCCACCCAGGTCGAGGCTGCAATCCAGTACACCGACGGGGTCAACGAGACCATCTACACCTTTGCCAACTGCATCCCCACCGCCGAAGGAGGGACCCACCTTACCGGCCTCCGCTCCGCCCTGACCCGCGCCCTCAATGACTACGCCCGCAAGCAGAAGCTCCTCAAGGAAGACCAGCCGAACCTCTCCGGCGAGGATGTGCGGGAGGGATTGACCGTGGTCCTCTCGGTGAAGCTGCTGGACCCCATGTTCGAGGGACAGACCAAGGCCAAGCTGGGGAATCCAGAGGTCAAGGGAGCTGTGGAGTCGGTGGTGGCTGAGGGGCTGACCATCTACCTGGAGGACCACCCCAACGAGGCCCGCCGCATCATCGAGAAGTGCTTCACCGCCCAGAAGGCAAGGGAGGCGGCCCGCCGAGCCCGAGAGCTGGTCATCCGCAAGAACGCCCTGGATGGCACCTCCCTGCCCGGCAAGCTCGCCGACTGCCAGGAGCGGGACCCGGCGGCGTCAGAGCTGTTCATCGTAGAGGGCGAGTCTGCTGGCGGCTCCGCGAAGATGGGGCGAGACCGGAAGTACCAGGCCATCTTGCCCCTCAAGGGCAAGATCCTCAACGTGGAGAAGGCGCGCGCTGACAAGGTCATCGCCCACGAGGAGATCCGGGCCGTCATTGCCGCCCTGGGCGCTGGCCTGGGAGAGGACTTCAACCTCCCGCGATTGCGCTATCACCGTGTCATCATCATGACCGATGCCGACGTGGACGGCTCCCACATCCGCACG
>JACQUN010000168.1 GCA_016210285.1 Chloroflexota bacterium | reverse complement strand
TGAGAAGTTCAACAGGGAAGGCAAGCGGTTTCATTGGACCAAAACCCCAGAGTCGATATTAATGTCACTAAAACGCCTGTCGGGACACTAGCGCCTTCACCTTTACTTCTTTGCCGGGTTATTTATTCTGCCTGGTCCTGAGGGATTAGGAGTCTTGCTCGGCCAGCCGGGATTAGGCGAACCGCCTCCGCCCTTCCCCCCACCCTTGCCACCTTTGTTCATTGGTGTATTCATCGCTGCCTCCTTTCTACATAATCGCCTGGGTATCGGCTATTCGGTAACGAATCATAGCACAAATCACTTGATGATACAACCAGAGAGTACTGCAAATAGGACCCAGTCCGAAGAAGTTGGGATTCCCTCGTGCAGAAATGTGGTCAAGTTGGTGCGCTTGCAGGTATTACCCGCCTCATCCCCTCCTAAGCCGTCCAATACCTGCTACCGCGCCCAAAAGTAGTGCAGGTATTGCTGAGGCTGAGGCTACCCAAGCTCGGCATAGGCGGCTGTACCAGGTCCAGAAAAAGCTGAAGGGGCTATCCCCTGCCTTGCTTCACGGCCTGCGGATTCACACAGTGGGGCATGGGCTGGCCTTTGAGGCCCGCCAGGAGGTTCTGGGCGGCCAGCACCGCCATGCGGGTGCGGGTTGCCACACTGGCGCTGCCGATGTGGGGTGTGACGATGACGTTGGGGAGGGTGAGGAGAGGGTCGTCCGGAGGGATGGGCTCTGGTTCGGTGACATCCAGGGCCGCCCCGGCGATGCGACCTTCATGCAGGGCCTCATAGAGGGCCTTGGGGTCCACCACCAGGCCACGGGCCGTGTTCACCAGGATGGCATGCGGCTTCATCAAGGCAAGCTCCCCGGCCCCGATAAGGTGGTGGGTCTGAGGCGTGAGAGGGACGTGCAAGGTGACGAGGTCGGAGCGGCGCAGGAGGCTTGGCAGGTCAGGGCAATACTCCAGCGAGTAGCGCTGCTCGACATCCCGCCGCCGCACCGAGTCGTAGTAGATCACCCTCATGGAGAAGCCCAGGGCGCGCCTGGCTACCTCCTGTCCCACGTTCCCCAGGCCGACAATCCCCAGTGTGGCCCCGTGCACGTCCAGGCCCAGGAAGGCTGTAGGGTGCCAGGTCTGCCACTTCCCTTCTCGCACAAACCGTTCCCCCTCCACCGCGCGCCGCGCCGCAGCCAGCAGCAGGGCAAAGGCGAAGTCCGCCGTGGTCTCGGTGAGGACGCCGGGGGTGTTCCCCACCAGGATGCCGCGCCGGGTGGCCGCCGCCACATCAATGTTGTCGTAGCCCACCGCCATGTTGCTCACCACGCGCAAGCGGGGGGCCGCATCCAGGAGGGCGGCGTCAACCCGCTCCGTCAGCATCGTGAGCACGCCGTCCATCTCCCGCACCTCCGCCGTCAGCACGTCGTGCGGCGTGGGGAAATCGCCCTCCCACACCTTCATGTCGGTCTCGGGAGCCAGGAGGTCCAGGGCCTCCTGCAGGATGCGGCGGGTGACGAAGACCCGGGGCTTGGGCATAGGCTTCCCCTACAACATCCCCTTGACGGCGGCGATGACCCGCTCAGCGCTGGGGATGTACTCCGTTTCCAGGGGCCGGCTATAGGGCACCGGGGTATGGGGTGCTGTCACCTTCCTGGGTGGCGCATCCAGGTAGTCCAGGGCCTCCTCCGCCACCATGGAGACGACCTCGGAGGCCACGCTACAGCGGGGCGTGTCCTCGTCCACCACCACCAGCCGGTGGGTCTTGCGCACCGACTCGATGACCGTGTCGTAGTCAATGGGGGAGATGCTCAGGAGGTCCACCACCTCCGCGTCAATGCCCTCCTCGGCCAGCCTGCCAGCCGCCTCCGAGCACAGGGAGGTCATGAGGGAGAGGCCCACCAGCGTCACGTCCTTGCCCGGCTTCAGCACCCGCGCCTTGCCGATGGGCAGGGCGTAAGGCTCTTCCGGGACAGGGCCGGCGGTGTTGTAGAGGCGCTTGTGGTCAAACACCACGACGGGGTCGTCGTCACGGATGGCGGCGATGAGCAGCCCCTTGGCCGTGTAGGGGTCTGAGGGCACCACCCCCTTGAGGCCGGGGAAGTGGGCGAAGATGGAGTAGAAGGACTCGGAGTGCTGGGCAGCGGAGCCGGTGCCAGCGCCGATACGCGTGAGGAGCGTCAGGGGGACCTTGATCTGGCCGCCGTACATGTAGCGCATCTTGGCGGCGTTGTTGAGGAGCTGGTCCAGGCACACGCCGACAAAGTCCACGAACATCAGCTCGGCCACCGGGCGAAGGCCGCTGGCGGCGGCGCCCACCGCTGCGCCGATGAATCCCGCCTCGGAGATGGGGGTGTCCCGCACCCGCTCGGGGCCGAACTCCGTGATGAGGCCCTTGGTGACGCGGAAGGCGCCTCCCCAGGCGTCAATGAAGCCCAGATGGGCGCGGCCAGCCGCTCCGGCGATGTCCTCGCCCAGGATGATAACGGTGGGGTCTCGCCGCATCTCCTGCCGCAGGGCCTCGTTGACCGCATCTCGATACCGCAGCTCACGCGTGGGCATGGGGACCTCCTTCAGACGGATGGAGTTTCTACATCCCCGCGCCGCGCTTCAGCAGCTCCAGGGGGTAGGAGACGTAGACGTCGGTGTACAGCTCCTCGGGGGGCGGCAGGGGGCTTGCGTCGGCGAAGCGCACCGCCTCCTCCATAAGCTCCGCCACCTCCCGGTCAACGGCGTCCAGCTCCGCCGGGGCCAGCAGCCGCTCCCCGGCCACGCGCTGGCGAAACACCAGGAGCGGATCCCTGTCGCGCCAGGCGCGCTCCTCCTCCTCGCTTCGATAGGTCCTGGGGTTGTCGCCGGCGTAGTGGCCGTAGTAGCGGTAGGTCTTGCACTCCAGGAGCGTCGGCCCCTGCCCGGCCCGCGCCCTGCCAACGGCCTCCCCAGCCGCGTCGTACACGGCAAGAACGTCCATGCCATCCACAACGCTTGCTGGCATCCCATAGCCTGGCGCCCGGTTGGCAACGCTGTTTCCCGCCAGGGCGTACTCGGCGGGGGTGGACTCGGCGTACTGATTGTTCTCGCAGACGAAGAGCACCGGCAGCTTCCAGATGGCCGCCAGGTTCATGCTCTCGTGGAGGATACCCTGGTTGGATGCGCCATCCCCAAAGAAGGCAACCGCCACATTGTCCTCACCCATGACCCTTGCCTTCAACGCTGCGCCCACCGCCACGGGGATGCTGGCCCCGACGACACCGTTGGCCCCCAGCATCCCCTTCGACATATCGGCGATGTGCATAGAGCCGCCCTTGCCCTTGTTGGTGCCAGTAACCCTCCCGAAGAGCTCCGCCATCATCTGGCGCGGGTCCACCCCCTTGGCAATGCAGTGGCCGTGCCCGCGATGGGTGCTGGCAATGGAGTCCTGCTCCGTCAGGTGAGCGCAGATGCCAGTGGGGACTGCCTCCTGCCCCGCCGACGAGTGGGCGCCGCCGAAGGTGCGGCGGGATGTCACCTCCAGGAGCGCCCGCTCCTCGAAGCTTCGGATGGTCGCCATAGTCCGGTACATCCAGAGGAGCTTCTCGCGGGTGATCTCCAGCATGGCTGCCCCCTTCAGCGTGCCCAGCGCAACGAGTCACATGATGCCCTCATCCTAGCACCACCAGCATCGGTGTCAAGGCGGAGAAGGCGTAGCAGGGGGCATTGCCCCACGCGGGAAGCTGATAGATAATGGTAGGGAGGGGTACAGGAGGGCTTACCCTTCATGTTGCTGGGGGAGGACATGGTGGTATATCTGCGTAGACGAGGCGATATTCTGGAGACGCTGGCCGAGGGGAGCGATGGGGTCTACGCAGTGGACCTGAACCAGCGGATTGTCGTGTGGAACCGACATGCCGAGGAGATGCTGGGGTGGCCAGCCTCGGAGGTGCTGGGAAAGCGGTGCTACGAGGTTATGGGGGGCATGCAAGAGGAGCGGGCCGCCTGCGCCGCCAACTGCTTTGCTATTCTGATGGCCCGGCAAAGCAAGGTTGCCCCTTCGCAGACGGTGCTTGCCACGACCCGGGCGGGTCAACCCCGATGGATGAGCATCACCCACGTCCTGCTCCCGGCAGAACCCAGGGAGCTGAGCAGCCTGGTGCACATCTTCCGCGACGCCACTGAGGAGGAGGAAGCAAAGAGGACGGTACAGCGCCTCGCCTCCTTTTTGAAAAACACCCCACCCCTGGACCCGCCGCCCATGCAGCCCCTCTCGCCGAAGGCCAAACCGCCGGCGGCTCTCTCCGGCCGCGAGCGGCAAGTCCTGGGCCTTTTGGCCCGGGGGGAAAGCACCGGCGTGATCGCAGAGCGTCTGGTGCTCAGCCCCACCACCGTGCGAAACCACATTCAGCATATCCTGGCCAAGCTGAACGCGCACACCCGCCTGGAGGCCGTCACCTCCGCTTTCCGAAGCGGCCTCCTCTAGCAGGTTGATGAAAAACCCTTTTTGACCATCTCCCTGCCCCCCTTTCCTTCGCCAGGCTCAGGACAGGCTCTGGCCAGGAGGGGGGGTAAATTGTATCTGGGGGACACCCCCAGACCCCCGTCAAAGGGGCTTCGCCCCTCTGATCACCCCTTTTTCAACAGGTTGCTAGTCACCACCGCCTACTCCAGGGCAGACCCCCAGATGCCCCTGATGACTGATGCATATACATCAGAGGACATGATGTATTTGCCTCTTTTGTCCTCTTTGTCCCTGGGGTATACTATCATCAGAGGTTGTGAGGTGGAGAACAAAACGGGGTTCCTGACGAGAGCGGAGGTGGCATCCTTCTTCGGGGTCTCGGCCCACACGGTTACCCGCTGGGCCCGGGAAGGGAAACTCCCGCACATCGTCACGCTCGGGGGGCAGTACCGCTTCCCTCAAGAAGCCATCCAACGCATTGTGGAGAACGGTAGAAGGGAGGTGGGTCGTGAGCCTTCGCAACGCGTGTTCTCGCCCAGCACCAGCTCAACCTAGGGACGGGCTGTCATGTAGCCCCGAGCAGCAGGAAGAGGGCGTTGCTGGCACATGGCGGGAGGGAGCCCAAGAGCGGTCAAATCCAGCCTGGGAGGTGATTCCCGGGTTTGCCAGGCAGAAGGAGGCTCAGGATGGCAACCCAACTACGGGAAAAGGCAGTCACCATCTTTCAGGACCCGTCCTTCGCGCGGGCCCTGTTCAGCCAGCCGGAGTGGGCGTGGCTCTGGCTCATCGCCCGGGTCTATGTCGGATGGCAATGGATCAGCGCCGCCAGCAACAAGCTTGGCAACCCCAACTGGGTGGACACCGGAGCTACCCTGAAGGGGTTCTGGGAGCGGGCCATCGTGGTTCCTGACAAGGGCCGGCCACCTATCACCTACGGGTGGTACCGCGACTTCATCGAGTTCCTGTACAACGGGGGGCACTACGGGTGGTTCGCCAAGCTGGTCACCTACGGCGAGCTTCTCATAGGCATTGCCCTGGTGACCGGGGCGTTTGTGGGCATCGCCGCCCTGTTCGGCGCCCTGATGAACTTCAACTTCATGCTGGCCGGGTCGAGCAGCACCAACCCGGTGATGTTCGCTCTGGCGGTCCTGCTCATCCTCGCCTGGAAGACGGCAGGGTGGTGGGGCGTTGACCGCGTGCTGCTCCCCGCCCTGGGCACGCCCTGGCAGCCGGGCGCGATCTTCGGGTTGGGCAGAAAGCGTGCGGCTGAAAGGAGCGCGCCGACCGACCTGCCACGGTCGAACCCCTGATACGGCGTCTACTTCTGGTGGGGCTGCTCCTGCTGAGATGCCCTCCCCCCAGCGGAGCGGCCCCACCTCCCAATAGCGACGGCCCGCTAGCGGGTGCGCCCTGCGCCGCTACGCCGGGCGCCGCCTCGAACAGGAGCAGGGCTGGACATCAAGGCAGTCCGACTCGCCGGGCAAGAGGAGGTTCCCATGAGAATCCTGGTCCCTCTGGACGGGTCAACCCTATCGGAGTCCATCATCACCTACCTGGAGCGGCTCCTGCCGCAGGACATTGACCTGGTCCTTCTGAGAGTCGCCCCTGTGCACGCCGCTGTCCCTGTTGCGGGAGAAGGCGGGCTGGGAACCTACGCCGTTGGTGTACCAAGAGAGGTGCTGGCTGCTGAAGCAGAAGAGTATGTCGAGACCCTGGCGACAGCCCTGCGAGGCAAGGGGTATCTGGTAACGACCCGCGTGGAGTTTGGCAATCCGGCGGAGATCATTGTGGAGCGTGCCAAGACCCTGGGGGTTGACCTCATCGCCATGTCCACCCACGGCCGCTCCGGGCTCTCGCGCCTGCTCTTTGGCAGCGTGGCAGAGGCAGTGCTGAGGCGGAGCCCGGTGGCGGTCCTGGCCCTGAGCGCGGCCCGTGGCCAGGCGGAGGGAGACCCGGGGAAGTCCCTTCCCCAGAAAGGGCGGGCAGGAGACTAGGAGCTCCCGCTCACCTCGCCACGCCGATGCCCCGGGCGGAGGGCATGGGCCTGGACACCGCCGTGGGGTTGTGCCATACTCCAGGCAGACTGCAATGCAATCACGAGCAGGAGGGGGAGATGACACAGGAACCGAAGCGTCCGTATGCCGTGGACATCTTCGTCACCGGTAAGTATAACTGAGCGCAATCTGTCCTCCTTGGTCTCAAGGAGGCCGGGGCGCTGGATGTCGTCCCTGAGGAGCTCGTGAAGGCTGCTTCCTCCTTCGGAGGCGGGGTGGGCCTCTCCAAGAATATATGCGGCTGCCTCACCGCCGCTGCCATGGCCGTGGGCCTGAAGCACGGCAGCACAGAACCCACAGGAACCGCCCCCAGGGAAGCCTACGCCCGCACCAAGGCGATCCTGGACCGGTTCCAGGCCCGCTTCGGCACGACCCAGTGCGGCGACATTACCGCGCCCTGGAAAGACGATTTCGCCAACCGCCAGCGCGTGTATCGCTGCGCTGAGCTGGTCCGATTTACCCTGGAGCAGCTCGGAGATGTCCTGGCAGAGGACAAGGCCCGCCCAGAGTGGCAAGAAGGGTGGTGGCAGGAGTACCTTAGCCGACGCGACAAGGTGCGCTAGAGGGGGGGCCGCAAAGAAGAGCGCTGAGACAGCAAGCCCCGGACACGGGGTCACCCCTCGCATGGTGGGGCCGTGCCCGCTGTGATTGCCCTCCCCCCAGCGGAGCGGCCCCGCCCCCAGCAAAAGGGAGTGCATCCGCAAGGCTCACATC
>JACQUN010000163.1 GCA_016210285.1 Chloroflexota bacterium | reverse complement strand
GTCCAGGGCTACCTGGCGGCTGAGCCCGGGGTAGTAGAGGCTGTCATAGCTCAACACCACATCGAAGGCCTGGCGGGCTACCGGTGGATGGGCGAGGTCGCCCTGGACCAGCGCAATCCTTCCGGGTTGGAGGGCAGGCAGGAGCGAATCCAGGAGGCCAAAGGAGGATCGGTCTCGGTCCACGCCCACGACCATCTCTGCCTTTCCCTCCAGGGCGAGGTAGAGGTCCATCGTGCCGATCCCGCATCCCAAATCCAGCACGCGCAGGCCAGCCAGGTCCGAGCGACCGGTGTGCCGCCGAAGGACGTCTAGGATCTCGAAGCTACGCCAGGGAACGGCGTAGACGTTGTAGTGGAGGAACCGCAACAGTCTTTCTGGAGCGCCCTGCCACTGCCTGCCCAGGGAACCCTCCTCCACCGCCCTGACCAGGGAAGGGACCATCTCAGCGTAGCGCACGAACCGCGATCCCTACCCCGGGCTCCCGGGAAGGCCCGCCTTCCAGGTGGCCTGACGCTGATCCCAGGCGATGACCTCCGGCACTGCCCGCTCGAACCTGGTGGGATGACGCAGGAGGAGGCCGAGATAGGAGGCGAACCGCCTCGCCACCACGGGAGCCCCAAGCGTCCAGTGGTGCGGATGGGTGTTCAGCAGGATGACTCGCTGTCCCTGGGCAAAGGCTTGGGCGAGGGACACGCCGTTCCACCAGAGGACGGGAGCGCCCTCGCCGTCCACGACCCAACAGTCCACAAGGCGTATGGCGGCGGGGTCGTCCGGGTTGTACAGGAGCCCGTAGTCTCTCCACGGTTGGGAGCGCAGCAACTGATCATTCGTATAGCCTATGGCATGGGCTCTCTGGTCGCCGTGGGCGGCGATGCTGCTGCACTCGCCGATGATGCTCCGAAAGCACGCGATCTCCTCCCGAAGGGTGGTGCGACAGGCGTCCAGGACCTCGGCGGTGATCTCCTCGGGGAGGTGAAGGAGGTGTTCGATGGCATAGCGGGTCAGGGTCTCGTAGTGGAGGCCGACCTGGCTGCCGTTGGCACGGATTTGGGCGATGACGGCAGGATCGAAGGCGTACCAGCGGAAATAGAAGGTGGAGGCGAGGCCCAGGCGGCGCTCGATGGCGCTCATGCGGAGCGCGCCCTTGGGGTACATCTCCACGTCATGGCGCAGGACGAGGGTCTTGCCCTGGAAACGATGGGGGTCAGCCAGCCACTTTTCCAGGGGGACAACCGCGTAGCCGAGGTCCATCGCCTGGCGCAGATACCCCTCGTACTCCCGCCAGCGCGGGGCCCGGAAGGCGATGCGCAGGTACTTCCCGACCCGCCTCAAGATGAGGCGAATCCCGCCGGCGGGTTGCTGTCGAATCATTGGGGGAGAGGGGTGGGACCCCGAGACCAGCGTCTTAGGCGCAATCGCTGCCGCACGAAGTCTGTGATCCCAGGGTAGGTGTAGGTGCGCGGGATGGCATCAAGGAGACGGATGGGTTCGGCAGTGCCCCTCTCAAGCTCAACCAAGAACGGCTCCACGTAGGGCAGGCTGTCTATGATGGCCTTGTGTCCTGTATACAAGTGGTGGTCTCGGAAGGGGTCAACGCCCGAGGCCTGGCACTGCACAAAAATCTCCCCGTCATCTATCTTTTGGTTGGTGCGTAACAACGTGGAGCCGATTTTGTCAAACTCCCCCTGATGCACTGCCCAGAAGGGGACGTAGAGCCCCTTGTACTCTGGAGTGATCCCCTCGTGCCACAAGAACAGGCCGCGGCGGGCGATGGAGCGAAGCGGCTTCCGGAAGTACTCATTCACACAGGTAGCGAAAGCCACGTCGGGCTGGCATCCCTCCAGGAAGTCCACGGTCGTGGGGGAGTTGACGCTGGTGGCGTAGATGGCGTCCCCCCGCCATTGCCACTCGGAGGGCCCATGCTGGGCCCAGTAGGGCTCGATAATCCGCTGCCGTATCTGCTGGACCTCACCCCTTTTGAGGAAGGTGTGATAGTAAAGATAGAAGAGGGCCTCATTGACCACCTTCACAGGGCCATAGCGCCGCAAGCGTTGCTGCACAAACCCGAGTTTTCGACCCCGTGTGCTGCGCCACGAGGTCAGGTTGGTCCAGATTGCTCCCACAAAGTGAGTGCGCTGGGAGAGCCAGTGGACCAGGACGTCGTTGAAGGGGTCCTTGGCCCCTATGAACACGGACCTCAGCATTCAGTCACCTCTCATCTTCGGATGACGCCCAGGTAGTGTGTGCACAGGAGGGGCACACTCTGTAGCACATAAGCGAGGGTCGGCAGAGGGCCCGAGATGAACCTGCTCAACGGGGGAGCCAGGGTGAGCCGGGTGAGAGAGACCTGGCAACCGGGGAACAGGCGGCTGATCTCCTTCCTCCCAACGCCTCGTACATCTGGGTTCCGGGGATTGTCCACGGAGTAGTCGTACCAGAGGATGATCCCCTGGGGTTGGAGCACCCGCAGCATCTCGCGGGCCACGTTCCTCTTCATGTCCGGGTCAAGGATGGAGGTGAAGGCTGTGAACTGGAGCACGATATGGAAGAAGCCATCCTCGTAGGGGAGCTGCTCCGCGTTGCCGCAGGAGAAATGGGCGTTGGGCTGCAGGCGGCGGGCCTCCTCGATCCTGTCGGGCAGGAGGTCAACGCCGTACAGGTTTTCCGGTAGGGCGCCGAACTCAAGAAAGCGTCGCAGGACACCTCCCCTGCCACACCCCACCTCCAGGATGCGCTTGTCCCCCAGGGATTCCAGTCCGGCGCGACGGAGGGCGCGAAGTAAGACTCGTTCCCGCTGCTGCGATGCCAGGAGGTCCCACGGGTGGAAGTAGCTGTAGCGGGCTCGCTTGCCCTCCTGTTCCCTGCGGGCATAGGCCTGGCGGATCCGCTCCACCTCAGCCATGGCCCGCGTCTCTCGTGCCGTTCAACGCCTCCGCCAACCGCCCTCGCTGGGCCTCCCAGGAGAAGTGTTGTCTGACGTAGCTCGCGCCCTGCTGGCCCATCCGAGTCCGCAGGTCGGGGTCTTCGTAGAGCTTCTGAATCGCATCGGCCAGGGCCTCAGGGGACTCTGGGGGAACGGCGACGCCTCCACTCGACATGCCCAGGAGGTCCGCCATATCCCCTTCGCCGGCAAAGACCACTGGCCTCCCGTAGCTCAGGTAGTCAAAGACCTTGCTGGAGAGGGCACACCTCAGAAAGGGATGTCCCTTGACGGAGTGTGCGCACACATCTGCCCTTTGCAAGAAGAGGGGTATTGCCCCCCGAGGCACCGCCTCCAGGAATCGGCAGGAGGATATCTGCTCCCGCTCACAGTAGGCGAGGTATTCCCGTTTGTGCTCGCCCTCGCCAACGAAAAGGAAGACCACGGGCAGCCCCCTTCGCTCCAGGAGGCCCGCGGCCTGGACGATGGTCATCAAGTCGTTCCCGATACCCATCCCCCCCGCATACAGTACCACGAACCCGCTCCCGAGCCCTTCCACCAGGTTCAGGACACTGGGCGACACCGGGGCCGTGGAGAGGCCATCCGGGGGAAAGGCGTTGGGCATCACCGTGATCTTCCGGTCTTCGATCCCCTTCTCGATGAGGAGTTGGCCGATGCCTGGAGTAGCCGCCACAATGGCGTGGGCGCGCCGGCGGGCGAAGTTTTGCATCCTGTCCAACACGTTCACCAGCAGGCCAGGCTTCAACAGCCCCAAGGCCACGGCGGTGTCCGGATACAGGTCCCGTTCATCCAGCACCAGTTTTGCCCTCCGAACGAAGGCGATCGAGACAGCCACAGGGACCAGGGGCATAGGGTCCGTGGCGGCAAAGACCACGTCGTGGTGATGGCTAAGCCCCCACAGGAGGGCAAGGAAACTGTAGGTGAAGTAGTTGAGTAGACGCCGCAGAAATGACCTGCGAAAGCCAGAGGGTGCATAGGTCTTGACGAGGCGCAAGCCCGCCAGGGGCTCCTCGCTCCAGAGGCCGCGTCTCCTCCCCCGAGTAGACTGGCCCGTGAGGTAGTGGGTGCCTGCCGTCAGGACCGTCACCTGGTGCCCGAGCTCTTTCAGCAGCATCGCCTCCGACCAGGGACGGCCGGCCCCGGCCTCCTGGGGCGTGGGAAAGTGGTGGGTCAGGAGCAAAACCTTCGCCATTCGCACCCCGCTAATGGAAACCGGGATATCTAAGGGGGAACCCTACAACCAGCCAGGGCAATGTCACCCGCGCCGGAGAGCCCTACCCCTTGGTAGCCCGAATGCCGATGGCGTGCTTCGAAAGGGTGAAGAGGGAATGCGCCGCGAAATGCTCGATAGCGGCTGCCTTGAATCGCGAGGCCAGCGCCTCATCATAGAGACCGTGAGCAGCCCAGTAGCTGTACAACGCCTCCGCAGAGTCAAAGCCTAAGGAGTTCTCAAAGGAGAACAGGTCCACAATAGGGAAATACTTCCGGGCCAGCGCTTGGCCCGTGACCTCCATGAACTCGCCTACAGCTCCTGCTTGAGTCAGAAGGGGTTCTTCGCGGAGGTGGGCCAGAAGGCTTTTCAGTTCAATGTTGTTTTCCGTACTCGGACCACAGAAAAAGAACGCTCCTCCGGGTCGCAGGCTGCGCTCTACGGCCGCGAAGATCTCATCGGGATGTGGAGCGTAGTACAAAGAGTAACAGCCGAGCACGCGGTCATACGCGTCCCTTTCCAGACGCCCAGGGACATCATTGAAATCACAGCACATCAGGGTAATCCGGTCTTCCACACCTATGGCCTTGGCGCTGCTCAGTAGCTGGGCCAAGGACTCCTCTGCGATATCCACAGCCACTATGCGACCACTCCGTCCAACTGCTCTCGCCATCGGAAGGGTCTGCTCGCCGGTACCCGCACCCAGGTCTATTACCGAATGTCCGCGCTTCAAGGCCATAAGCTCCAGCACCCAAGAGTTCAGATCGCGGGAGCCGTAGAGGCGATGGGCCTCAAGCCGCTGAACCAACGCAGCAGTATCAGCATCGATGTCACGTCGCCGTCCCACTGTCATGCCCCATCTCCCTTAGCATAGGATCGAGAGTCCGACGCCCAATGTAACACAGAGGCTTTCTCCCAGTCCCGTTAAAGCCGCCTCAGTCTCCTGCCCTCAGGCGCGCGATCACCTGCCGAGAAGGCTCTTCCCAGTCAGTCCACCAGACGGGATGCACCAGGACGTAAAGGTGGTCCACAACACCGAGCCAGTTACAAAGGCATCCTTCTTGCCACTTCCGGGAGCTGTCTGAGAGGTACTTGGAGTTGTGTGTAAAGGCAGGGGCATAGGCCTCAAAGGCCAAGCCCGCAGCCCTTACCTCCTCCTCGCTAAAGGGAGGATATGCCCGGGGCATGTGAGCAGCACCCCCTAGCATTGCCATGCCCGCAAGGCGCCTGAGCTCCTCGGCATCCCGCAGGAGTAGGGTGAGGTGGTTTTCTCCGTTTTGGGCATAGTGGTATCGCTCATAATGCAGGCCCAGCTCAGCCAAGGCTGCCAACTTGTTCAGGCTCGCCCGGGTTGCCGGCTCTTGGAGGTCGTAGTAGCGCGCATGGAGGCGCACAAAGTAAGTGGCCTGGATTCCGAGAGCGGCCTCCACCGTGGCCATTTGTACAGCACGCTCTACCGATACATCAATATCGTGACGCAGCAGCAGGGTTCGCTCTCCCCCCAGCACTCCATTGCGCTGCATCCAAGTTGAGAAGGGGTACACGTGGTATCCCTGTCGCCGGGCCTCTTGGATCAGCTCCTGATAGTGATGCAGTGAAAACTCGCACTTCATGGCCAAAGTGGTAGTTTCCTCCTGGCATTTCCCAAGGTTGTCCTAGCCACCGATGCCCCCCAGAAGGGGTGGCACCGCGACACCCTGCTCCAGGGCCTCCTTGACGACAGAGGCGATGCGCCGGCCGGTCTCCCCATCGCCAAAGGGCTGCTTCCACGCGGGCTGCCTTCCCACCATGCTTCGGGCAGCCTCCAGCACCCGGGCGGGGTCCACCCCGGTCACCACGTTGGCGCCGACCGCGACCGTTTCGACCCACTCGGTGGTGTCCCGCAGGGTGACGCAGGGCACCCGGAGGATGCAGGCCTCCTGCTGGACACCTCCCGAGTCGGTCATGACCAGGGCCGCTGAGCCCATGAGGCGCAGGGCATCCAGGTAGCCCAGGGCCTCCGTGACGCGCAAGCCCTGGATGCTGTGGACGACGCCCTCCAGGCCGAACTGGGCCAGGCGCTTTGGGGTCCTGGGGTGAGCGGGGAACACCACGGGGAGGCCCAGCTCGCGGGTGATGAGGCGGACCATCTCCAGGACCTGGGTGAGGTTCTCACGGTAATCGGTGTTCTCCTCGCGGTGAACGGTCATGAAGATGTACCGGTGGGGCTGATAGCCCCATCGCTCCAGGACATCGCTGCGGCGAAGGGCGAGGTCGTAGTGCTGCTGGACGGCGTCCACGATGGTGTTGCCGACCACATGGATCTGCCCCCGGACGCCCTCCCGTTCCAGGTTTCGGCGGGCGTTCTCCGCAGGGGCGAAGAGGTACTCTGAGATGTGGTCTATGATCACGCGATTG
>JACQUN010000167.1 GCA_016210285.1 Chloroflexota bacterium | reverse complement strand
TCGCTGCCCCAGGACATCAAGGATGCCCAGCAGGTCCTGGAGAAGAGGGACAACATCATCAGCCAGTCCCTCATGGAGGCGCGGAGGGTCAAGTCCTCGGCGGACCAGGAGTCCAAGAGCCGCATCCAGGAGAGCGAGATCGTCAAGATCTCCCAGAAGCGCGCCGAGGAGATCATGAACGAAGCCCAGCGCCGCGCTGAGAAGACCGTCGCCGAGGCCCAGCGCCAGGTGGACGCGATGCGCCAGGAGGCCGACAGGTACGCCATGGACGTGCTTTCGAAGCTGGAGGCCCAGCTCAGCGCCCTCCTGAACTCCGCGCGCCGGGGCATCGAGCAGCTTGAGGTGGCCAAGGCAGCGGCGTAAGCGCCGTCTTCACGCACCTCAAGCGTCTTCTGCACACCGTTCTCGCAGTGCACGTGCCTGCCCTGCGGGGACGGTGTGCGCCGCGCGCCTCCCACGCATCTGGCAGCCTGCTTTGGGGTGCTATAATCGCTCCGTGGCGGCAAAGGACCTCAAGCTCTTCCCAGACAAGCCCCTCTTCATGGTCATTGACGGCCATGCGCTGGTCCATCGCTCCTTCCATGCCTTCGCCGGCCAGGGCCGCACATTCACCGTCCCGCGCACCGGAGAGATCGTCACCGCCGTCTATGGCTTCGCCAGCGTGCTGCTGAAGGCCCTGGCCGAGATCGAACCCCAGTACTGGGCGGTGACCTTCGACCTCCCAGTCCCCACCTTCAGACACCAGCGCTTCGCGGCCTACAAGCTCCAGCGGCCTCCCACGCCCCAGGAGCTGGTCACCCAGGTCGACAGGGTCCATCACCTGGCGGAGGCCTTTGGCCTCCCCATCTTCGAGGTGGCCGGGTTCGAGGCCGACGACGTCATCGGCACCCTCTGCCACCAGGCGGCAGGCCAGGACGTCGATTGCATGGTGCTGACCGGCGACACCGATACGCTGCAACTGGCAGGCCCTCACGTCCGGGTCCGCTACCAGAGCGGCATCCAGCAGACGACCATCTATGACGAGCAGGCGGTGCGCCAGCGCTACGGTGGCCTGTCCCCATCGCAACTGCCCGACTACAAGGCCCTGACCGGCGACAAGTCGGACAACATCCCCGGCGTGCCCGGCGTGGGCGAGAAGACGGCGACGCGCCTGCTCCTGGAGTTCGGCTCCCTGGAGGGCCTGTACGCCAGCCTGGAAAAGGTGACGCCTGACAAGCTCCGCTCTGTGCTGTCGGAGCACCGGGATCGGGCGTTCGAGAGCAAAGCGCTGTGCACCATTCTGCGGGAGGCTCCGGTCGCCTTTGACCCCGAGGTCTGCTTTGTGGGCCGGTACGACCGCTCCCGCGTGGTGGAGCTCTTCCGGGAGCTGGAGTTCGCCAGCCTGGTCAAGCGGCTGCCGGACTCCCTGGGCACAGCGCCCGCGGCGAAGAAGCCCGAAGCCGCGCCCGCCGCTGCGCAGCTCTCGTTGCTGGAGATCAAGGAAGCCAAAGACTACACCGTTGTTGATAGCACCGAGGACCTGGCGCTGCTGGCCCAGGCCCTGCAGCGGGCGGGGACGTTCGCCGTCGACGTGGAGGCCAGCTCTCTGGACAGCATGAGCGCGGAGCTTGTGGGCATCTCCCTCGCCGTGGCGCCAGGCGAGGCCTGGTACGTGCCCGTGGGCCATAGCGCAGGGCAGCAGGTCCCTCTAGAGGAGGTCTCGCGCCTCCTTGGGCCTGTCCTGGCCGACAAGAGCTTCCAGAAGGTCGCCCACAACGCCAACTACGACATGATGGTGCTGAGCAACGCCGGGCTCACCATCGAGGGGCTGGCGGCGGACACCATGGTGGCGGCCCACCTCCTGGGCGAGCGGAGCTTTGGCCTCAAGGCCCTGGCCCTGACCAGGCTGAACGTGGAGATGACCTCCATAGAGCAACTCATCGGCACGGGCAAGAAGCAGCGCTCCTTCGCCGCTGTGCCCATCGGGGAGGCCGTTCCCTATTCCTGCGCCGATGCCGACTGCACTCTGCAGCTCTGGCACGTGCTGGAGCCGGAGCTGAAGAAAGCGAACCAGATGCGCCTCTTCCAGGAGGTGGAGGTGCCCCTGGTGCCCGTCCTGGTCCGGATGCAGCGCAACGGCATCGCCGTGAACCTGGCGCTGCTGGGTGAGCTTGGCCGGGAGCTGAACGAGCAGATCATGGACCTGGAGGCCAGGGTCTACAACGCCCTGGGCCACAGGTTTAACATCAACTCCTCCCAGCAGTTGAGCCAGGTGCTGTTCACCGAGCTGGGCCTGCTGAAATGGTTCACCGAGCAGGGCCTGCCCAGGCCCAAGCGGACCCAGAGCGGCTACACCACCGACGCCCAGGTCCTGGAGTCCCTGAAGGGCGCCCACCCGGTGGTGGAGCTGATCCTGGACTACCGCCAGCTCACCAAGCTCAAGTCTACCTACGTGGACGCGCTGCCTGCCCTGGTGAACCCCCAGACCAGGCGCATTCACACCAGCTTCAACCAGACCGGCGCGGTCACCGGCCGCCTCTCCAGCAGCGACCCCAACCACCAGACCAGCCCTATCCGCACGGAGCTGGGACGCCGGGTGCGGTCCGCTTTCATCGCCCAGGGTGCGCCCCAGTGGCAGCTCCTCTCCGCAGACTACTCCCAGGTCGAGCTTCGCATCCTGGCCCACTTCTCCCGGGACGAGAAGCTGGTGGAGGCGTTCGAGCAGGACAAAGACATCCACGCCGCCACCGCCTCTGAGGTGTTCGGCGTGCCCTTGGAGCAGGTCTCCTCCGAGCAACGCCGGTTCGCCAAGATGGTCAACTTCGGGATTCTCTATGGCATGGGCGAGTTCGGCCTCGCCCAGCGCTCCGACCTCACCAGGGAGGAGGCCGGGCCCATCATCCAGTCCTACTTCGCCAAGTACCCCGGCATCAGCCGCTACCTGGACGAGACGAAGAGAAAGGCCAGGGCCCTGGGCTATGTGGAGACGCTGCTGGGCCGCCGCCGGTCCATCCCCGAGGTGAACTCCACCAACGCTCAGGTGCGGGCCGCCGCGGAGCGCATGGCGGTGAACATGCCTATTCAGGGCACCGCCGCCGATATCATCAAGGTCGCCATGGTGCGGCTCCAGGAGCACATGGGCCGGCTGCGCCTCAGGAGCAAGATGCTGCTCCAGGTCCACGACGAGCTGATCTTCGAGGTCCCCGGGGAGGAGCTGGAGCAGATGACGGCGCTGGTGCTGGAGATCATGCCTAACCCTTCGACAAGCTCAGGGCAGGCTGCCATCCCCCTGAGCGTCCCCCTGAAGGTCGACGTGAAGGTGGGCAGGAGCTGGGGCGAGATGAAGTAAAGGGCTCTGGGCTCTGCAC